>WRJY01000181.1 GCA_009778355.1 Desulfovibrionaceae bacterium
GTCGAGGAAATGCTGGGCATCTGCATCTACATGGGCGGCGGCCCGTCGCTGATGTACGCCGCCGCCGCGCTGGCCGCCTACGAGGAATTTGGCGGAGAAAAGGCGGCTGCATGAAACAGATTCGCGCCGTGGCTGGCCGAAGGTTGCTGGCATGGGCGCTGGCCGCGCTGGCGGCCATGCCGGCGCTCGCGCGGGCGCAAGACTTGCTCACCGTGTGGCATGCCGCGCTGGAGCGCGACCGCACGCTGGCGGTGGCGCGCGCCGATTACGCGGCCAGCCAGACCAGGCGCGAGCAGGCGGCGGCGCTGGGCCGTCCCACCGTGTCTTCCGTGCTCGGCGCCGGCTGGGGGCAAAGCAGCACGCGCATGAACGGCGCGCAGTTCACCGCGCCGGGACTGGGCACTTCCAACGGTGTGGATTTCGCCACCTCGGTCAACAGCGGCTTGGCCACGCGCGCCTCCATCGTGGCGCAGTACCCGCTGATCAACCTCGGACGCGACGCCAGCCAGGCCCAACTGGAATTGGGCGCCGGCATGGGCAGCGTGGCCTGGCGCGCCGCGCAGACCGAGCTGGCCCTGCGCATCAGCGAGCGCTACTTTGCCCTCGCCGTGGCGCAAGAGCGCCTGCGCGTCACCGAAAGCCAGGTCAAGGCGCTGGAGCAAGCCGCCACCGAAGCGCACGACCGCTTTGAGCTGGGCGAATCGCCCATCACCGAGGTGCACGAAGCCGATGCCGCCCTGGCCAGCGTGCGCGCGCAGCTCGAAGCCGCGCGCCTGCAAACCGAACTCAGCGCCCAGACGCTGGCCCACAACACCGGCCTGGACACGCCCAGCGCCCGGCTGCCCGAGCGCAGCCCCGCGCCCGGCGGCAGCGTGCAGGACTGGATCGACGCCGCGCAAGCCGGCAGCCCGCAAGTGCAACTGGCGCAACAGGCCGTCGCCATGGCCGGGCACGAATTGCGCCGCCGCCGCGCCGCCGGCACGGCGTCGCTCGATTTGGTGGCCCAAGCTGGACAACAGCGCATCGATGGCCACGGCAGCTTCGGCTCGTCCGGCAACCGCAGCCACGACGGTTCGGTCAGCCTGCAAGTCAACATTCCCCTTTACGACGGCGGCATGTCCGGCGCGCAAGCCAGCGAAGGCGCGCGCCTGCTCGACAAGGCGCAAGCGCAACTCGACCTGGCCCGCGAACAGGTGGCCGAGCAAACGCGCGCCGCCTGGCTTGGCTGGCAGGCCGGGCAGGCCCGCGTCGCCGCGCTCGAACAAGGCTTTGCCGCCAGCGCCGCCCGGCTCGACGCCACCCGCCTGGGGCGCGAGGTGGGCGACCGCACCCTGCTCGACGTGTTGAACGCCGAAAACGACCACGCCAACGCCACCCTCGCCCTGGCCGAAGCGCGGGTCGAGCAAGTCGCCAGCCGCCTGCGCCTGGCTGCCCTGGCCGACCGGCTGGACGAGGCGCTGCTGGGCGAAGTCAACGCAGGGTTAAAGTAAACACCCCCTGAGTCGCTTACGCGCCTTCCCCCCTCTCCTGCGGGAGGAGGGACGCAGCCAATGGCCGGCGCAGGTCCGGCCACGGCTGCCACGCTTGGCCTGCTCCGCGGCCTTCTGTTTCTTCTCCCGTTGTGGGAAGATTCGAGTGGGAGACAGTCAGCGTCACGGCAAACAGTTTTTTCAACCCCGCAACCTGGAGAGGAACGCAAATGAAACTCAACGTCGGCGGCATGGACCGCATCCTGCGCATCGTGGTCGGCATCGTGCTGGTCGCCCTGACCCTTTTGGGCATGATCGGCTGGTGGGGCTACATCGGCGTGATCCCGCTGCTCACCGGCCTGTTCGGCTTCTGCCCGGCCTACACCCTGCTGGGCCTGAACACCTGCCCGATGAAAAAATCCTGACGGTTCGACCCGCGCCATGAAAAACGCCCGCGCGACGCGGGCGTTTTTCATGGGTGCCCGGCATGGGGGCACTCCTGCAGGTGCAAATCCTCCCGTAAGCTGGCTGACCTTGCCTCCGATTTCCGTATCCAATGGGTCAGATCACCGTCGGTTCCGGCTCCAGCCGGATACCGAAACGTTCGTACACGCTGGTCTGGATGGCTTTGGCCAGCGTCATCACCTCGCCGCCGGTGGCCGGGTGTTCGCGCCCGCCGCGATTGACCAGCACCAGCGCCTGTTTTTCGTACACGCCGGCATGGCCCATGGACTTGCCCTTCCAGCCGCAGGCATCGATCAGCCAGCCGGCGGCCAGTTTGACGCTGCCGTCGGGCATGGGGTAGTGCACCACCGTGGGGTCGCGGCCAATGATGTCGGCACACTGCTCGGCGCTGACGGTGGGGTTTTTGAAAAAACTGCCCGCGTTGCCGAGCACCGCCGGGTCGGGTAGCTTGGCGCGGCGGATGGCGACGACCCAGTCGTAAATCTGGCGCGCGCCGGGCGCGGCGATGCCGGTTTCCCGCGCCTTGCGCTCCAGTTCCAGATAGCCCAGCACCGGCTTCCATGCTTTGGGCAAGGCCAGCCGCACGCGCAAAATCAGCGCGCGCCCAGCCAGGCCGAAATCGCCCAACTGCGCGGCGGTATGCTTGAACACCGAATCGCGGTAGCCAAAGCCGCACTGGGCGGCATCCAGCGTGAACACCTCGCCGGTTTGCAGGTCGATCGCGTCCAGTTCGTGAAAGCGGTCTTGCAATTCCACCCCGTAGGCGCCGATGTTCTGCACCGGCGCGGCGCCCACGGTGCCGGGAATCAACGCCATGTTCTCCAGCCCGGGCAGGCCCTGCGCCAGCGTCCAGGCCACCAGACCATGCCAGCTTTCACCGCCGCCGGCCTCGACGATGACCGCGCGCGCCGTCTCGCCGGCCACGCGCAGGCCCGGCACTTCCACCTTCAGCACCAGGGCTTTCACGTCGCCCGTCAGCACGATGTTGCTGCCGCCGCCGAGGACGATCTTGGGCTGCGCGCGCAGTTGCGCGTCGGCCAGCAGCGCGCGCGCGTCGGCCTCGCCGCGCACCCGCACCAGCGCGGCGGCGCGCGCGGCAATGCCGAAGCTGTTCAGCGGTTGCAAGGGCACGTTGCGTTCGACGATCAGGGCGCTCATGGGACAATTGTCGCTTCCGGCTGACGGCCCTCAATACTTTCTTTGCAAAAGGAGCACTTTATGCCCTCCTTCGATACGGTTTGCGAACCCGACATGGTGGAAGTGAAAAACGCGGTGGACAACGCCGCCAAGGAAATCGGCACGCGCTTCGACTTCAAGGGCACGAGCGCCGCCATCGAACTCAAAGACAAGGAAATCACCTTGCTGGGCGACGCCGAGTTCCAGTTGCAGCAGATCGAGGACATCCTGCGCAACAAGATGACCAAGCGCAACGTGGACGTGCGCTTTCTGGACAAGGGCGCGGTACAGAAGATCGGCGGCGACAAGGTCAGGCAGGCCATCAAGGTCAAGAACGGCATCGCCACCGAGGACGGCAAGAAAATCCAGAAGATCATCAAGGACAGCAAGCTCAAGGTGCAGGCCGCCATCCAGGGCGAGGCGGTGCGCGTCACCGGCGCCAAGCGCGACGACTTGCAGGCCGTGATGGCCCTGCTGCGCAAGGAGATGGCCGAGCTGCCGCTCAGTTTCGACAACTTCAGGGACTGAAAATCCCATGCGCCGCCACGCTGCTGTTCCAACCCGCGCCCGGCTGCCGTGGGCGTGGCTGTTCGGCCTGGCCGCAAGCGCCCTGCCGCTGATTGCCGCCGCCGAAACCAGCGTGTCATTACAAGGCCTGTTGGGCAGCAAGGCGTTGCTGCTGGTCGGCAGCGGCGCGCCTCACGCCGTTGCGCCGGGCGAAACCTGGCAGGGTGTCAAGGTCGTCTCCACTGGCGGCGAGCAGGCGGTGGTGCTGGTCGATGGGCAGCGCATCACGCTGCGCGTGGGCGAAGCGCCAGCCAGCATCGGTCAGGACGGGCTGAGCAGCGACGACCGCATCGCGCTGACGGCTGACTCGCGCGGACATTTCTTCGCCCAGGGCAGCATCAACGACCTGCCGGTGCGCTTCCTGGTGGACACCGGCGCCTCGGTAGTCGCCATTAGCCAGGCCGAGGCGGAACGTCTGGGCCTGAACTACAAGCGTGGCCGCCAAGTGCGGACGATCACGGCGAACGGCCCAGCCATGGGCTGGGTATTCAGGATTCCCGCCCTGCGCATCGGCGACGTGGTGTCCTACGAAGTGGACGCCATCGTCACCCCGGCCCCCATGCCCATGGTGTTGCTGGGCAACAGCTACCTGTCGCGCTTCAACATGCGGCGCGATGGCGATCAGATGACGCTGATAAAACGGTGATGGCAAAGCCAGCCCCGGCGCTGGCTATGCTTTCTTGCTGCCCAGCTTGGATTCGGCGCCCGCCGTCAGCCGCTGAATGTTCTGGCGGTGACGCCAGATCAGCAGCAGGCCCATGACAATCATGGCGAGGGTTTTTTCGCCCGAGGCCTGCCACAGCAGGCCATCGCCCATCAGGTAGCATCCGGGCGCAAGCGCTGCCGCCGCCATCGACGCCAGGGAGACGTAGCGGGTGAGCGCGACGGCGATCAGCCACGTGAGCAGCGCCACCGCGCCCAGCCACGGATTGAAGGCCAGCAGAACGCCTGCCGCCGTTGCCACGCCCTTGCCGCCGGCAAAGCGGAAGAACACCGGGTACAGGTGCCCCAGAAAAGCCGCCACGCCCGCCAGCGCCTGCGCGCCCTCGCCCAAGCCGTGGGCGGCGCCGAACCATTGAATCAGCATCACCGGCAGCCAGCCTTTGAGGGCATCGAGCGCCAGCGTGACGAGCGCCGCCGCCTTGCTGCCCGAGCGCAATACGTTGGTGGCGCCGGGGTTGCCGCTGCCGTAGGTGCGCGGGTCCGACAGCCCCATCGAGCGGCTGACGATGACCGCGAAGCTGAGCGAACCGGCCAGATACGCGGCCAGCGTTGCCAGCAAGGGGACAAGCATATGGATTCCTGAGTGAGAGCACTGCGATGGGTTTCGCTGCGCTCTACCCATCCTACTGATTGACTGAACGAACTGTCTGAACGAGCGCGAAAGTGGCCTATTTTGTCAGAGCCCCGCTTCGTCCGTTTGCCAGGCGCCCTCGCCGCCCGCGGCCGCGAGGGTGCGCCGGATCACGTCGCCGGAAAAACCTCTGCCGGCCAGAAACCGCGTTTGCCGGGCCTGCTCGGCGGCGCTTTGCGGCGGCTGGCCGAACCGCGACTGCCAGACCTGCCGGGCGCGCGTCAGTTCGGTGGCGCGCAGGCGCTCGGCGGCATCGGTCATCACGTCATCGGGCAGGCCCTTGGCGCGCAATTCGTGCAGCACGCGCGCGCCGCCCAGCCGCGCGGCCCGGCGGTGCAGCACCGACTCGGCCACCCGCGCCTCGCTGATGAAGCCCCTGGCCGTCAACTCGTCGAGCACGCGCGCCAGTTCAGCCGCGCCATCGCCGTCGCCGTCCCGTGGCAGGTGGGGCGCCAGTTTGCGTTCCAGTTCGGCGCGCGAATGCTCGCGCGCGGCCAGGTAGCGCAGCGCGCGGCCCTTGAGCGACAAGGCGGCGGCGGACGGCGGATGCAGCGCCTCACGCCCCATCGGCGGCCTCCTGCACCGGCAGCAGGGCAATGCCGAGGGCTTGCCGCACCTTGTTCTCGATCTCCACCGCCAGCGCCGGGTTTTCGCGCAGGAATTCGCGCGCGTTGTCGCGGCCCTGGCCGATCTTTTCGCCGCTGTAGGAATACCAGGCGCCGGATTTGTCCAGCACCTTGGCGGCCACGCCCATGTCGATGATTTCGCCCTGGCGCGAAATACCCTCGCCGAACAAAATGTCGAACTCGGCCGTTTTGAAGGGCGGGCTGACCTTGTTCTTGACCACCTTGACCTTGGTCTCGTTGCCGATGGCCTCGTCGCCCTTTTTGATGCTGCCGATGCGGCGAATGTCCAGGCGCACGCTGGCGTAGAACTTCAGCGCGTTGCCGCCAGTGGTGGTTTCGGGGCTGCCGAACATGACGCCGATCTTCATGCGGATCTGGTTGATGAAGATCACCATGCAGTTGGTTTTCTTGATGCT
>WRJY01000182.1 GCA_009778355.1 Desulfovibrionaceae bacterium
CGCCGCTGGCCGACCGCTTCTACGTCATGGAGCACGGGCGCATGGTCGAGGAATTTGGCGCCGCGCAACTGGAACAGAAAATGCCCGTGTTGAGCGAGTTGCTCGGCGTTTGATTCGTTTATTCATTCACACAAGGAGACGATATGAAGACCACGAAAATCCGGCTTGCCCCCATCGCCCTGGCCCTGGGCCTGATGGCCGCCGCATCCGCCGCGCAGGCGCAGGACAAGGTGACGATCGGGTTCATCACCGATATGTCGAGCCTGTATGCCGACGTTGAGGGCAAGGGCGGCGTGACCGCGATCCAGATGGCGATCGACGACTTTGGCGGCAAGGTGCTGGACAAGCCGATCGAGTTGCTGACTGCCGATCATCAGGGCAAAGCCGACGTCGGCGCATCGAAGGCGCGCGAGTGGATCGACACCAACGGCGCGTCGATGATTCTGGCCGGCACGAATTCGGCGGTGGCCATTGCGGTGGCCAAGGTCGCGGGCGAGAAAAAACGCGTTTATTTCGACAACGGCGCGGGCACCTCGGCGCTGACCAATGAGGAATGCACGCCCTACACCGTTCACTATGCGTATGACTCGGTGGGGCTGTCCAAGGGCACAGCCGGCGCGGTGGTCGAACAGGGCGGCAAGAGCTGGTTCTTCCTGACGGCGGACTACGCCTTCGGCCATCAGATGGAAACCGACGCCACCGCCATCGTCAAGGCCAGGGGCGGCAGCGTGGTGGGCGGCGTGCGCGTGCCGATCAACGCCTCGGACTTCTCCTCGTTCCTGGTGCAGGCGCAAAACTCCGGCGCGCAGATTCTGGCGCTGGCGAACGCGGGCGGTGATACCGTCAACAGCATCAAGGCGGCCAAGGAATTCGGTGTTTCCAAGAAGATGAAGATCGCTGGCCTGTTGGTGTTCCTCAGCGACATCCACAGTCTGGGGCTGGCCACCGCGCAGGGTATTTTGAACACCACCAGTTGGTATTGGGACCTGAACGATGCCTCGCGCAAATGGGCGGCGCGCTATTACGAAAAGACCAAGCGCATGCCCACCGACGTGCAGGCGGCGGACTATTCCACCGTCACGACCTACCTGAAGGCGGTGCAGGCCGCCGGCACGCTGGACGCCGACAAGGTGATGGCCAAGCTCAAGAGCACGCCGGTCGACGATTTCTATGCCAAGGGAACGATTCGCGCCGATGGCCGCTTCGTGCATGACATGTACCTCATGCAGGTGAAAACGCCCGCCGAATCCAAGCAGCCTTGGGATTACCTGAAGCTCGTCAAGACGCTGCCGGGCGATCAGGTCTTCACCACCAAGGCCGAAAGCCGGTGTGCGTTCTGGAAGTAAACGGCCTTCAGCTTTTTCTCCACTGGAGACGCCCATGAAAAAAGCCTCTCGCGCACTTTATCTGGCCGTCGCCGCGCTGGCGGCATTGACGTTTGCCAATGCCGCCAGCGCGCAGGACAAGGTCAGGATCGGTTTCATCACCGACATGTCGAGCAACTACGCCGACGTCGAAGGCAAGAACGGCGCTCTGGCCATTCAGATGGCGATCGACGACTTCGGCGGCAAGGTCAACGGTATGCCGATCGAGTTGCTGACCGCCGACCATCAGCACAAGGCCGACATTGCCGCCGCCAAGGCGCGCGAGTGGATCGACACCCAAAACCTCTCGATGCTGTTCGGCGGCACCAACTCCAGCGTCGGCCTTGCGCTGGCGAAGGTGGCGCAGGAGAAAAAGCGCGTCTATTTCGTCAACGGCGCGGGCGCTTCGCAATTGACCAACGAGCAGTGCAGCCCGTACACCGTTCACTATGCCTACGACACCGTCGCGCTCGCCAGGGGCACGGGCGGCGCGGTGGTTGCCAATGGCGGCAAGAGCTGGTTCTTCCTGACCGCCGACTACGCCTTCGGCACGGCGCTCCAGGACGATACCGCCAAGGTCATCAAGGACAAGGGTGGCAGCGTGCTCGGCTCGGTGCGCCATCCGCTCAATGCGTCGGATTTCTCGTCCTTCCTGTTGCAGGCGCAGAACTCCAGGGCGCAGGTTCTCGGCCTTGCCAACGCGGGCGGCGACACCATCAACGCCATCAAGGCCGCCAAGGAATTCGGCATCACCAAGACCATGAAGCTCGCCGGCCTGCTGGTGTTCATCACCGACATTCACAGCCTGGGCCTGAAAAACACCGAGGGCCTGCTGCTCACCACGAGCTGGGACTGGAATCTCAACGACCAGAGCCGCGCCTTTGGCAAGAAGTTCTACGACAAGACCAGGCGCATGCCCACCGACATTCAGGCCGCCGACTATTCGGCCACCATGAATTACCTGAAGGCGGTCGCGGCGGTCAAAAGCACGGATGCCGACAAGGTGATGGCTTATCTCAAGAGCGCGCCGCTCGACGACTTCTACGCCAAGGGCGTGATTCGCCCCGATGGCCGCTATGTGCACGACATGTACCTGATGCAGGTGAAGTCGCTTGCCGAATCGAAGCAGCAGTGGGATTACTACAAAGTGGTCGCCAAGCTGCCCGGCGACGAAATCTTTACCACCAAGGCCGAGTCGAAGTGCGCGCTGTGGAAGTAACCGGGCGCGCCTCTCATCGGCGAAAGAGGCGCTGCTTTTCATGACCATTTCTCTTCCCGGCTTGCTGAGTCAACTCCTTCTGGGCCTGGTCAACGGATCGTTCTACGCGGTTCTGAGCTTGGGCCTGGCGGTGATCTTCGGCTTGCTGGGCGTTATCAACTTCGCGCACGGCGCGCTGTTCATGCTGGGCGCGGTGGCGTGCTGGATGGGGATGAACTATTTCGACATCGGCTACTGGCCGATGTTGATCCTCGGCCCGCTGATCGTCGGCGTCATCGGCGTCCTGATCGAGCGCTTTCTGCTGCGCCGCATCTACAAGTTCGATCCGCTCTACAGCCTGCTGCTCACGCTCGGGCTGGCGCTGCTGCTCGAAGGCGCGTTGCGCTCGTTCTATGGCGTCTCGGGCCTGGTGTATGACACCCCCGAGCTGCTGGCCGGCGCCACCGATCTGGGCTTCATGATGCTGCCCAACTACCGCGCCTGGGTGGTGCTGGCCTCGCTGGCGGCGTGCCTGGCGACTTGGTTCGTAATCGAAAAAACGCGCCTGGGCGCCTACCTGCGCGCGGGCACCGAGAACCCGAGCCTGGTCGAGGCGTTCGGCGTCAACGTGCCGCTGATGGTCACGCTCACCTACGGCTTCGGCGTGGCGCTGGCGGCCTTCGCGGGCGTGCTGGCCGCGCCGGTGATCCAGATTTCGCCGCTGATGGGGCAGAACCTCATCATCGTGGTGTTCGCGGTGGTGGTCATCGGCGGCATGGGCTCGATCATGGGCGCCATCCTCACCGGCCTGGGGCTGGGCGTGGTGGAGGGACTGACCAAGGTCTTCTACCCCGAAGCCTCGTCCACCGTGGTGTTCGTCGTCATGGTCATCGTGCTGCTGGTGCGCCCGGCGGGCCTGTTCGGCAAGGAAAAGTGAGAAAGCGCCCGCCGTGAAGACTGTCCACTCGAAAATCCTCTACGGCCTGCTGCTGGCCGCTCTGGCGGCAGCGCCTTTCCTGGGCGCTTACCCGGTGTTCGTGATGAAGCTGCTGTGCTTTGCCCTGTTCGCCAGCGCCTTCAACCTGCTGCTGGGCTATACCGGGCTGCTGTCGTTCGGGCACGCGGCCTTCTTCGGCTTTTCGGCCTACACCGCCGGCTACGCCATGCGCAATATGGGCCTGACGCCGGAGCTGGGCCTGATCGCCGGCACCCTCACCGGCGCGCTGCTGGGCTGGCTGTTCGGCGTTCTGGCCATCCGCCGCCAAGGCATCTACTTCGCCATGATTACGCTGGCGCTGGCGCAGATGGTGTTCTTCATCTGCCTGCAAGCGCCCTTCACCGGCGGCGAAGACGGCTTGCAGGGCGTGCCGCGCGGCAAACTCCTCGGCCTGCTGCCGCTGGACAGCGATCTGACGATGTACTACGTCACCCTGGCCGTCGTGGCGGCGGCCTTCGCGCTGATCGCGCGCACCATCCATTCGCCCTTCGGGCAGGTGCTCCAGGGCATCCGCGAGAACGAATCGCGCGCGCTCTCGCTGGGCTATGACGTGGGCCGCTTCAAGCTGCTGGCCTTCGTCATTTCGGCGGCGCTGTCGGGGCTGGCCGGCTCGCTCAAAACGCTGTCGCTGGGCTTTGCCACGCTGACCGACGTGCACTGGTCCACCTCCGGCCTGGTGATCCTGATGGTACTGCTCGGCGGCATGGGCACGCGCTCCGGCCCGATGGTCGGCGCGGCGCTGGTGGTGCTGCTGGAAGACAAGATCGGCGATCTGGGCCGCCTGCTGGCGCGCGCCACCAGCATCGACTGGTTCAACACCCTGGGCGAATCGGTCACCATCATCACCGGCCTGATGTTCGTCGTCTGCGTTCTCGCCTTCCGGCGCGGCGTGATGGGCGAGGCCATCGCCTTCATGGGCCGCGATCGCGGGGCGCGAAAAGGTTGATCGCCTGTCATCGGATTCGGGCGGACGGTGATTTTTTGTTCGTCCCGGTATCCGGCCCGCTCTCAGAGCCTGTTTACGATCTCAGGCGGGCGGCGTTGCCTGCGCGCGCCGCTTGGCGAAGGCAATGTACCAGTCGAGACAGCCGGGGTTTGACATTGCCTTGGGGTTGACCACCTTCTCGATCGGCTGGCCGAGCAGCAGTTTCTTGATGAAATTGTGCGCAAGGCGCGGAAACATCAGTGCCATTTTTATGTATCTCCAATGAAAATAATGGAAAGCCTCCCGCCGCGAGGGCGGGAGGGCATGTGGCGCTCAGTGCTTGACCACCTTGTGAGGGAGAGTGAGATATTCACACGGGGGCGAGTGCGATATTTGTGGGATTCTGAGGCATCTGGGGGGACGTAGGGGGACAGGCTCTGCAAAGGCGTTGCTACTGTGGGAAAAAAACCGCCGATGGGAATTTTCGGCGATCAGGGGGTGTCCAGCCAGTTCAGCAATTGGTCGATGACCGCCTGCGCGTCGTCCGGGGCCTGGGTGCCGGCGTCGGGGGCGTTTCGACATCACTCTGTCTTCAAGTAGCTGCGCACGATCTCCAGGATGGCGTCTTGGTCGTCGTCGGAGAAGCCCAGGAAGGGACGTGCGGGGATGCCGGGGTGGTTGACCTTGCGCACTACGATGCCGCCGAAAGCCAGCGCCTTTTTGTTGCGCAGCTCAATGGTATGGGGTTTGGTGCCGTACTGCTGAAAGGGCGCGTAGTCCATCGGGCTGCCGATGCGCACGGCGTCGTCGCCCTTGAGCAGGTAATTGATGGTGGCGCGCAGCGATCCGGTCTCGCCAGTCAGGGGCTTTTTGCCGGCTTTGCGCGCCAAGCCTTTCTTGCTGAGGGCGCCGTCTTTCTTGCGGGAACCGGAGAAGCGGTTCAGATAGTCCGCGATAGTTGAATCGGCATTGTCTGCCCATGGCGTGCCGTCGGGCGCGGTGATGTCGCTGAAGCGCTGCTTGGTGCGTTCGACCATTTCTTCGCCGATTTCAGCCATCAGCGGGCGCATGTCGTCCAGCCTGCTGACCATTTCGCCGAAGACTTGCAGCACTTGGCGGTCACCGCTGATGGTTACTTGCAACATGGGGCAGGCTCCTTTTACAATGGTCTTGTCGCCGCCGCGGTGTACCCCGATGGGCAAGGGGGTAGCCCGCAGTCCTTGTGGCTGCTGGATGCTGATGTTGGTTCGAGTCCAACCCCGCGCGGCGGCGCTTTTCTCATCACAACTGGCCGTCCACCAGTTCGTAGCCGTGGCCGATCTGGCCTCTGATGGATTCAATTTCCTGAATCTGCCGGCCCGTATCCAGCACGTTGAACGTTCCCAATTTTTTGACGTGGTAGTTGACCTGCACAACAAGCTTCTTGGCTTGGCTGCCCGTGTCAAACACCAGTAAAAAAGCCGGCTGGTCGTGTGTAGTGTCCAGCAGCGTGGCCTGCGGGCTTTGCAGATGCAGCGGCAACTGCCGGTACCAGTCCAAGGATAGCTGGTTGTCCTTGCCGCTGCGAAACGTGTGAATCACGTCTTGGTCGCGCACGACAATTTCGGCGGTCACGGGCTGAATGCCGCGTT
>WRJY01000183.1 GCA_009778355.1 Desulfovibrionaceae bacterium
CACACACAAGGCCGGATACAAGGCAGCAGCCGACTTCTTCACAACACAATGCGGGTTACTACCTATTGCCGGGAGGCATCCATACAAGTCACATCATGACAACCACCCATGCCTATGCCGCGCGCAGCGCCGCCGCGCCGCTGGGGCCGTTTTCGTTTGACCGGCGCGCTCTGGGCGCGGGCGATGTGCTGATCGCCATCCGGTACTGCGGCGTTTGCCATTCCGATCTGCATACGGTGAAGAACGAGTGGGGGCATACGGTTTACCCCGTGGTGCCGGGGCATGAAATCGTCGGCGAGGTGCTGGAGACCGGCAGCGCCGTGCGTTCGTTCAAGCCTGGCGATCTGGCCGGGGTCGGCTGCATGGTCGATTCGTGCCGCACTTGCCCGGAATGCCAGGACGGGCTGGAGCAGTTCTGCGAGCACGGCGCGATCTTCACCTACAACAGCCCCGACCGGCATACCGGCGGGGTGACTTACGGCGGCTATGCGACGCACATCGTGGTCGATCAGGACTTCGTGCTGCGGATTCCGCGCAACCTCGATTTGGCCGCCACCGCGCCGCTGCTGTGCGCCGGCATCACCACCTATTCGCCGCTGCGTCACTGGGGCGTGGGCAAGGGCTCGCGCGTGGGCGTCGTCGGGCTGGGCGGGCTGGGGCACATGGCGCTGAAACTGGCGCACGCCTTTGGCGCGCACGTGACGCTGTTCACCACCAGCGCGGGCAAGGCCGAGGACGCGCGCCGCCTGGGCGCGGACGCGGTGGTGGTGTCGGGCAACGCCGCGGAGATGAAGGCCCGCGCGGGCAGCCTGGATTTCATCCTCGACACCGCCGGCTCATCGCACAAGCTGGACCCCTATCTGCGGCTGCTCAAGCGCGATGGCACGATGTGCCTGGTCGGCCTGCCGGAGCACGGCCACCCGCCGCCCGACGTCAGCGCCCTGATCAACAAACGCCGCCAGCTTGCCGGCTCGCTGATCGGCGGCATCCGCGAGACGCAGGAAATGCTCGACTTCTGTGGCGCGCACAACGTCGTTTCCGACATCGAGCTGATCCCGATCCAGAAGATCAACGAAGCCTACGAACGCATGTTGAAGAGCGACGTCAGGTACCGCTTCGTGATTGACCTGGGTTCGTTGCGATAGGCATTTACCGCTCGGCGCCGTAAACCACGATTTCCACGCGCCGGTCGGGTTGCAGGCAACTGATGAGCGCGTCGCGCGACTGCTTGCCGCAGTGGCTGACTGGATCGCGCGAGCCCATGCCGACGGCGGAGATGCCCTCGGCGGGCACGCCGCGTTCGATCAGCATGGCCCGCACGGTTTCGGCGCGTTGGCGCGAAAGCGCGGCGTTGTGCTGCGCCGAGCCCAGCCGGTCGGTGTAGCCGACCACCTCGATGCGGCTGTACGTGAGGTCGTTCAGGCGCGCGGCGGCATCGGCGATGGCATGGGGGCCGCCGGGCAGCAGGTCGCCCGGGCCGCCGCGGTCAAAGTGAAACAGCGCGTCGGCGGGCAGGCGTATGACCTGCGCCACGGGCGCGGGCCGGGCGGGCGGCGCGGCAGGGTATTGGGGCCGGGCCACCATCACGGGCGGAGGCGCGACATAATAGCCCGGCGCGGCGACCCAGTAGCCCGGCACCCAGACATAGCGGCCACGCGACCAGCCCCAATAACCGGCGCGCCAAGTGTGGCCGGGCCGCATGGTGCGCGGCGCGGCCTCGTGGCGCGCCGGTGGCGGCCTGATGATGACTGCCTGCGCATCGGCTGCCGGGGCCCAGGCGGAGCCCGCGAAAACCGCTGCCGCCAGTGCCATGGCGGGCAAGGCGCGTTGGGGAAGAAGACCGATGAGGTGCATGGCGCGAACTCCTTGGGAATCGTCAACGAACTTTCATGTGGGATGCCCTGAACAACGATGCACGGGACAAGCCGGATGACAGCCACTGCCACGCCGGAGGGCAGTCTGTCTTTTTCATCACGTTCCAAAGCGTCTTGCCTTGCCGAGGCCATGACCTGATTCATCCATCCGCATGATTGAATACGAAACCGACACCATCGTCATCGGCGCCGGCGTGGTCGGGCTGGCCTGCGCGAAAGTGCTGGCCGAGGCCGGGCGCGAGGTGGTGATTCTGGAGGCGCTGGACGCCTTCGGCGCCGTCACCAGCGCGCGCAACAGCGAAGTCATTCACGCCGGGTTGTACTACGCGCCTGGCAGCCTGAAGGCGGCGCTGTGCGTTCAGGGGCGGCAACTGCTGTACGCGCATTGCCTGAACCGGGGCGTGGCCCACCGGCGCTGCGGCAAGCTGGTGGTGGCCACCACGCCGGGCGAAATCGGCTACCTTGAAAAGTTGGAGGCCACCGCGCGCGCCAATGGCGTGGATGACGTGCGCTTGCTCACCGCCTTTGATGCCAAGGCGCTGGAGCCCGCGTTGCACGCCGTTGCCGCGCTGCTGTGCCCGTCCACCGGCATTGTGGACAGCCATGCCTACATGCTGTCGCTGCTTGGCGACGCACAGGCGCATGGGGCGCAACTGATCTGCCGCAGCCCGGTCGAGTCAGGGCAAGCGTGCGCTGCGGGGGGCATCGAGTTGCAGGTGGCCGGACAGGAGCCGGTGACGGTGCGCGCCGCGACGGTGGTCAATGCCGCCGGATTGCGCGCGCCCGATGTGGCCCGGCGCATTCAAGGCCTGCCCGCTGCGCACGTTCCGCAGCCGGTTTTCTGCAAAGGCAGCTACTTCACCCTGAGCGGCAAGTCGCCTTTTTCCCGGCTGATCTACCCGGTGCCCGAAGCCGGCGGTCTGGGCGTGCATCTGACGCTGGACCTGGGCGGCCAGGCGCGTTTCGGGCCGGACACCGAATGGCTGGACACCGCCGATGCCGGCGCGCTGGACTACCGGGTCGATGCCCGGCACGGCGACGGTTTTTACGCCAGCATCCGCAAATACTGGCCCAAGTTGCCGGACGGCGCCCTGGAGCCGGGCTATTCGGGCGTGCGCCCCAAGCTGCGCGCCGGCAATGGGGAAATTTTTCCGGACTTCGTCATCAGCGGCCCCTTCGAGCACGGCGTGCCGGGCCTGGTCAACCTGTTCGGCATCGAGTCGCCCGGGCTGACGGCCTCGCTGGCGATAGGGAAATACGTTGCGGGGTTGGTCTGATTATGCGAATTGGAATCAGCCGCCCGCGTCTTGCCGGAGGCGGGTTGCCGGTCATCACCCCACCCGCCCCAGCAGCAGATACTCCAGCAGCGCCTTCTGTACGTGCATGCGGTTTTCGGCTTCGTCCCAGACCACGGATTGCGGACCGTCGATGACTTCGGCGGCGACTTCTTCGCCGCGATGGGCGGGCAGGCAGTGCATGAACAGGGCGTCGGGCTTGGCGGCAGCCATCATGCCGGCGTTGACGCACCAATTGGCGAAGGCTTGTTTGCGCGCTTCGTTTTCGGCCTCGTAGCCCATGCTGGTCCAGACATCGGTGGTGACCAGGTCGGCGCCGGCGCAGGCTTGCAATGGGTCGGCGAAGTTTTGCCAGGCTTTGCGGCTGGCGGGCGGCGGGTTGTCGAGCGCGGCCAGTTGGCTGTCCACCTCGTAGCCGCGCGGGGTGGACACGCGCAATTCAAAGCCCAGCAGGGCGGCGGCTTGCGCCCAGGTGTTGGCCATGTTGTTGCCGTCGCCGATCCAGGCCACTGTTTTGCCGCGGATGGAGCCGCGGCGCTCGATCCAGGTGAAGATGTCGGCCAGAATCTGGCAGGGGTGGTATTCGTTGGTCAGGCCGTTGATGACCGGCACGCGCGAATGCTGGGCAAAGCGTTCGAGGCGGGTTTGCTCGAAGGTGCGGATCATCACCACGTCCACCATGCGGCTGATGACGCGGGCGGTGTCCTCGATCGGCTCGCTGCGGCCAAGCTGGCTGTCGCCGGTGGTCAGGTGCACCACCGAACCGCCCATCTGGTACATGCCGGCCTCGAAGCTGACGCGGGTGCGCGTGCTGGCTTTCTCGAAGATCATGGCCAGCGTGCGGTCGGTCAGCGTGTGGTGTTTTTCGTAATTCTTGAACTTGCGCTTGATGAGGGCGGCGCGCTCGAACAGGCGGGCGTATTCATCCGCCGTGAAGTCGGCGAACTGCAAGTAGTGCTTGATGGTCATGGGCCGCGCTCACTCATTCAAAAACGCCTCGATCAGCGGCGCCAGAATGGCGACGATCTGGTCGGCTTCGGCCTGCGTCAGGACCAGCGGCGGCAGCAGGCGCACCACGTTGTCGGCGGTGACGCTGATGAGCAGGCCGGCTTTCAGCGCGCGCTCGGTCAGCGCACCGCAGGGCTTGGCCAGTTCGATGCCGATCATCAGGCCCTGGCCGCGCACTTCGGTCACGCCGGGGTTGCCGGCCAGCCGCTGTTTCAGCGCACTCATCAAATGGGCGCCGACCCTGGCGGCGTTGTCCAGCAGGCCGTCCTCTTCCATGATGCGGATGGTTTCCACGCCGGCGCGCATCGCCAGCGGGTTGCCGCCGAAGGTGGTGCCGTGGTTGCCGGGCTGGAAGATGTGGGCCGCCTTGGGGCCGGCCACCACGGCGCCGATGGGCACGCCCGAGCCCAGGCCCTTGGCCAGCGGCATCACGTCGGGCACGATACCGGCCCACTGGTGGGCGAACCACTTGCCGGTGCGGCCCATGCCGCACTGCACCTCGTCGATCATCATCAGCCAGCCGTTCTGGTCGCAAAGCTGGCGCACCTGTTGCAGGTATTCGATGCGCATGGGGTTGATGCCGCCTTCGCCCTGAATGGTCTCGAAAAACACCGCCGCCACGTTGGGGTTGCCGGCGGTGGCTTGCCTGAGCGCGTCGATGTCGTTGAGCGGCACGCGGATGAAGCCTTCGAGCAGCGGCTCGAAGCCCTTTTGCACCTTGGCGTTGCCGGTGGCGCTGAGGGTGGCGATGCTGCGGCCATGAAAGGCGTTGTCGTAGACGACGATCTGCGGCTTGTCGATGCCCTTGTCGTGGCCGTATTTGCGCGCCAGCTTCAGCGCCGCCTCGTTGGCTTCCAGCCCGGTACAGCAGAAGAACACATTGGTCATGCCGGCCAATGCGGCCAGCTTGGCGGCCAGCGTTTCGGCATCGGGCACGTGGTAGTAGTTGCAGCAATGAATCAGCGTGGCGATCTGCGCTTGCAGCGCCGGCACCAGCTTGGGATGCGCGTGGCCCAGGGTGTTGACGGCGATGCCGGCCAGCGCGTCGAGGTAGCTGTTGCCGTTGGCGTCCCACACGCGGCAGCCCTGGCCGCGCACCATCGCCACCGGCAGGCGGGCGTAGGTGTTCATCGTGTGGGGCGAGGCGGCTTGGATCGGGGCGTTCACGGCAGAGGCTCCTTGGGTCACAAAAAGAATCGGGCCAGCGCGGCCCGTCGAGGGTGCATTCTAGGGCCTGTTCACGCTATTTCCATGGCGTCCGTTGCCCCGCAAAGGCAGTGGATGCAAGGCGCAAACCGCAGACGGATTGGACACCCGGCGAGGATCGGCAACGCGGCAGACGCTGCCTTGCGGGCGCCATGAAAATAGTGTGGGCAGGCCCTGACTCAAAGAAGCAGCGCCATGGCGGTGGTTTCCTTGTATTCACCGTCAATTCGCATTCTGCGGCATCTGACGCCTTCGACCTCGAAACCCGCACGGCGATAAAAACGAAGCGTCTGCTCGTTGTCGGACCTTGCTTCCAACTCCACCCGGGTGATGCCTGCCTGCCGGGCGAGAGCCAGACAGCTTTCAAGCAGACGCTGGCCAACGCCTTGGCCGCGAAATTCCGGCACAACGCCCATGCCCAGACCGCCGCAGTGGCGCAGCGTATCGGGCCAGCCGGGCTGGATGTCGCACCAGCCGATCAAGCGGCCTGCGGTCTTGCCGACCACCCGCGGCACCCCATCGCGCAACCCCTGGGCGACGAACGCTTGCATGTGCTCGAGCGCAGGCGCCTCCAGAAATGCCAGAAACCTGCGCTCCCGCGCCACCCGGTCCAGGCATTCCCGAAAGGCCGGCGCGTCGGCCTGGGCTATGGGGGTGATTTTGATGGGCATGACAATCTGGCGTCCTCGTCATCGTCACTGCTGCCTACACCAGCACCCGCTCGACCCCCCCCGCGTTGGCTTTTTCCACGTAATCGCGCAGCCAGTTTTCGCCGAGGAGGGCGCGGGCCATTTCGATGACGACGTAGTCGGC
>WRJY01000184.1 GCA_009778355.1 Desulfovibrionaceae bacterium
CTGGTCTGGTAGCCCTCGGCGGCCAGTTGGGTGAGGATCAGCTCCGAATCGGTCAGCGCCTTGGGGCAGCCCAGGCTGACGAAGCCGATGCGCGGGGGCATCATCGTGGCGGGTTCACTCATGAATTCAGTGTTGCTCAAGCCGTTCGCCCGAGAGCCCGGGCGCAATCAACGCTTGACGCCAAAGGCGCCCAGCACGTGCGTGGTCTGGCGCGTCATTTGTTCCTGCATTTGCAGGAACATGGTCTTGCTTTGCTCCAGGTAGCTGCTCATCATGCCCTGCATCATGGAGGACTGCGTTTGCATGAACTGGGACCACATTTCAGGCGCCAGCCCCTGCGACTGCTCGGCCAGCTTGGCCTGGACTTCCATGAAAGCCTGAATGTTCTTCTCCAGGTACGATCCCATGAAGCCCTGCGTGGCGTGGTCATAGACGCGGATGATGTTGGCCAGCATCGTCTCGGTGAACATCGGCGCGCCGCCGGTTTCCTTTTCCAGGATGATTTGCAGCAGGATGCTGCGCGTCAAATCCTCGCCGGTCTTGGCATCGCGCACCACGAACGGCGCGCGGTCGATGACCAGCTCCCGCATCTGCGCCAGCGTGACGTAGGCCGAGCTCTCGGTATCGTACAGCCGGCGGTTGGGGTACTTCTTGATGACCCGCTGCGCCGGTTTGTCCTGGGCTTGGCTGGCCGCCGGCTTGCGCGCCGGCGCTGAAGTTCTGGTGCGGCTCATGCGTCTCCGAACATTTACGAGGTTACTGCATTGCAACAAATAATTTTAGGACAGCGCTGAACAAGTTCCCTGCTGTGGCTTTTGCCTGTGCTTGACTGGCTTGAGTTTGACACACTGCATCTATCCCGGCTCAGATTAACGCAGGTTGGCTGAGTGTGTTGGCTTGGAGACGTGACCAGTCCAAGACGTTCAAGATGCCGGTTTTGATCGGGCGCTTCTCGTCCCAGAAAATCAGCGAAGACAGCAGGCTCATTGCCCGGTTACTCTCAAGCGCGGCCAGCGCCTGCCGTGCCTCTTGTTCGGTGTCGAAGGACAGGTAATACACCGTGTCATCGAACATCATGGGCCGTCCGTCGAGCGGAGCAACAAGCCGGAATTTGAGCGCCTTGTACAGCCCGCAGATGGCGATGCGCCACGGTTTGAAAGTGTAGTCTCCAACGCCAAAGATTGAAAAACGCGGGTTCTTCGCATAGATGGTGCTGCTGCGTGCGTCAAGTTGCTCGGCGTGCGCCTGAAGGTAAGCCCAAGTCTTGGGTGCAAGTACCTTAATTGGGCTTGTGTCGACACCCACTGCATGTTGCGTGACCAACACGTACTTGCCTCGCCACTCTTTATTGCTGCCGATGTCTGATCCCTTCAGCAGAGGAAACAGGCAGGTGTTTTCAAGCTGAACCACTTCACCTAGGCCGTTTTCATAGCCAGTCGCACAGAAGGTGAGTTCCATGACTGCCGAAGCGTCATGCTTGATTCCTGATCGCCACTTCTGCGGACTCTGTCCAACGAGGAATGAACAAGACTCGAACGTGTCCAAGTCACTGACCGTCAAGCCCTGACGATGGCCTACCTTCCGCCCTTGGCGATCTTCAAGGCTGTCAAACACCGTGTAGTCATACGAAGGCAGCGCCTTGGGATCAAGGCGAACGATTAGCAAACAAGCATCAACCGAAGCACCGAAGTGCCTTTTCGTGTCGATTCTCACGATTCGCGCTTCAGTGACGGACTGCCTTTGCCGTTCAGCGTGCGCCAATATCTTGCGGGCAACGGTTGTCTTGATCAACATTGCCACATCGCCACCACGCGGGGAAAGCCAGCGCAGAACATTCAGAAGCATCCATTCAGAAATGTCGAAGTTGGACTTTCCGCTGATTGCGTCGAAGCCGTTGAAGCCCAGGAAATTGGACTTCTCTGGAAGATTCTTTCCACCGATTGCGCCTTGAGTTGCGTTTGTGACCCAAGGAAAGTTGCCAATGATTAGAAGGCGGCCTGGAAGCTCCTTCGTTTTCGCTTGCCAGTCGGTAGAGAAGAAGTCAGCATGTTCAAGCCGGATGTTAGAAGTTGTCGGATTGGTCTTAAGTTTGCCTCGCAGCGTGTCTAGATAGGACTCGTTGACTTCATAACCTAACACTTCCCTCGCATCGCTGAAGGCGTGAGCGGCAGCTAGGACGAACGCGCCCACTCCGCAGGTTGGTTCAACGATGGCATCGGGGCGTAGGCCCAAGGCGTATAGATAACGGCAGACTTGAACAGCTAACGCATCCGGAGTCTGAAAATCTCCGAACTCAATACGTGTCTTCTCAGTTGTCATAGGGAAAATGGTGTGCTCTTGTAGATCGAACGAACCCCAAATTCGTTGCCTGCCCTCTCGATAACGCGCCCGTACTGCAATCGCCATTGAAGGGCATTGGAGATGGTCAAGTAGCCCTGTTCAGGTTTGTTCCGAAGAATTTCTTCAGCCAAGTTCTTCAGTTCGATTTCGTCAACGGGCAGGTTCTTTTCTGCCATGAACGCCATCAGGTCTTCTTCATTGCCTTCGTTTTCCACGATCTGCCGCAGGCCCCGCGTCATCTGGAAGTCAGCGGTACGTTGGGACTCAACAAAGACCGTATCTGTGATACGCAACGTTGCGACACGTATCGCCGGATTGTCTGCCTTATCGTACACAAAGACGATGAGGCCATAGCCAAGGCCATAGATCTTCTGACGCGCGGACTTGAACGGGCACGAAGACTGCGGTTGCTTGATGCTCGTGACCTTCATGTCAACATCAAGGTCGGGGAAGTCGATGCCGTTGGCAGAGTTGCCCTGAGCGAAGTCATAACGCTCTTGCAGGTGCGTCCTGAACTTGTGTTCAAGGTAGGTGCCTACCGCCTTACCGTCAGTCACGCCGAACAAGGCAGGTTCAGCGTGCTTGCTTTCCAGGTCGGAAAACGTCTGTGCTTCCTTGCACAGCAGATCAATCGTGAGAGCACGTCTTGTCATGTTCCTTGAAGTTGTGTCTGCATTACAGCGAATTTACCAATCTACAGCACGATCAGCCATGAACCTGCTCCGGATTGCCTGCCAGATGGAATACAAGAACACGAGGATGTTGCTCAGCGCTTGCTCGAAGCTAACAGCGCGGGCAGGGGGCCGGAAAAGGTGAAAAGAAGGCACTGGCACAGTGCTTTACAGACCAATGAACCTCTGCAAGCTTCTCTTCCCAGAAAGCACCTAGGAGAAGGATGTTCATTGGTAGGCGCGATTGGACTCGAACCAACGACCCCCACCATGTCAAGGTGGTGCTCTAACCAGCTGAGCTACGCGCCTGCTTAAAATTTGAATTTCGCAGTATAGCAGATCAGCGCCGCCGCGCCATGCGCACACCGGCCACGTCCTTGACCGCGCCCAGCACTTGCGTCAGACGGCGGGTGTCGCTGACCTCGACGGTGAAGGTCATCCAGGCCCAACCCTTGACGGACTGTGTCTGCACGCCGATGACATTCATCTTCTCGCGCGCGAACACGTCCGAGATGTCGCGCAACAGCCCCTGGCGGTCCACCGCTTCCACCGCCACGTCCACCGGGTAGGCCGGGGCGTGGCCGGTGGCGGGCGTGCTCCAGGCGACGTCGATCACGCGCTCGCCCTCGCGCGCCAGCAGATCGCGCAAGGCCGGACAGTCGCGCCGGTGCACGCTGACGCCGCGTCCGCGCGTGACGAAGCCGACGATCTCGTCCGGTGGCGCCGGCTTGCAGCAGCGCGCTGTCTGCGTCAGCAGCGAATCCATGCCCACCACCAGCACGCCGCCGGCTGCCTTGCCGCCGCCCTGGGGCTTGCGCAGCAGCACTTGCGCGTCCGCGTCGGGCGCGGGAGCGGACGGATGCAGCACGGACTCGATGCTGCGCAGCGACAGCTCGTCCTTGCCGACGGTCTCGAACAGTGCATCGGGCGTCTTGAAGCCCAGTTGGTCGGCCAGGTGCTCCAGCGACACGGCGGTGCGCCCTTCGCGCTGCAACAGCTTTTCGACCATCTCGCGGCCACGGGCGATGGTTTCGCGCGCGTGCTGGGCGTTGAACCAGGCGCGCACCTTGGATTTGGCGCGCGAGGAGGCCAGGTAGCCCAGTTCGGCGTTCAGCCAGTCGCGCGAAGGACCGCCTTCCTTGGTGGTGACGATTTCCACCGTCTGGCCATTTTTCAGCGCCGTGTTCAGCGGCGCCATGGCGCCATCGACGCGCGCGCCCCGGCAGCGATGGCCCAGTTCGGTATGCACGCTGTAGGCGAAGTCCACCGGCGTGGCGCCGGCCGGCAGTTCGACGATGGACGCCTCGGGCGTCAGTACGTAGATGCGGTCGTCGAACAAGCCGTGGTGCGCGCCGCCGCCCGACAGGTCGCGCTCCCAGGCCAGCAACTGGCGCAGCACGGCGATCTTGGCGTCGTAGTCGCTGGCCGCTGATACGCCGGCGTAGCCCTTGGCGCCGGCTTCCTTGTAGGCCCAGTGCGCGGCCACGCCGTGCTCGGCGTGCTGGTGCATGTCGTGGGTGCGGATCTGGATCTCCCAGGCCTTGCCATCGGCGTCGCGCACCACGCTGTGCAGCGACTGGTAGCCATTGATCTTGGGCCGGGCGATGTAGTCGTCGAACTCGCCGGGCACCTGCGTGTAGCGCTGGTGCACCCAGGACAGCGCGGCGTAGCATTCGTCCACCGTGTCCACCAGCACGCGCAGCGCGCGCACGTCGAACACCTGGTCGAAGTTCAGTTCCTTGCCGCGCATCTTGCGCACGATGCTGCTGATGTGCTTGGGCCGGCCGCTGACGCTGGCGTGCAGCCCCTGGGCGCGCAGCGCGCGCTCGATTTCGGCGCGCCGCTGCTCCAAGGCGGCTTCGCGCTCGACGCGCTTTTCCTCCAGCAGCCTGGCCACCTGCTTGTAGGTGCCGGGCTCCTGGAAGCGGAAGATCAGGTCTTCCATCTCCCACTTGATCTGCCAGATGCCGAGCCGGTTGGCCAGCAGCGCGAACACCTCGTGCGACTCGCGCAGCAGGCCGGGCGGCAGCGGCTTGCGCGCCGCGGCGCAGTAACGCAGCGTTTGCAGGCGCGAGGCCAGGCGCAGCAGCACCACGCGCAGGTCGCGACTGAAGGCCAGCAGCATCTTGCGCACGAATTCGGTCTGCTGCCCGGCCAGTTCGGAATCCGCCGGGTGGTTTTGCCGGCTGGCGAGCGAGCGTTTTTGCACCTCCTCGAGCCTGAATGTTTCAAGCGCCAGCCTGGCAAATGGCTCGCCGAATGCCTTGCCGATCACATCGTCCGGGCGGCTGAGCTGGCCGCAGGCGTAGCTGAGGTACGCCGCCGCCTGAACCGACTCGGAACCGCCAATGTCGGCCAGAATGCCGGCCATGGCGTCGGCGTGCGCCAGCAAGGCCTCGCCGGCGCTGGTCGCCTCGCCTTGCAGCAGCGGCTCGGCGAAGGCGCGCGCGCGCTGGCGAATGCCGGCCTCATCGGGCCGGTCGGCGGCGGTCGCCGCAATCACGCTGGCCATGCGCGCGGCGCAAGTCGAGGCAGGCAAGGATTTCATTGCATCAGGAAGTCGAGCGCCACGCGCAACTGCGCAGCCGCCACCAGCGTCGGCGCATGACCGACGCCGGCGAATTCCACCGTGCGGGCGCGGGGCCCGCGCTCGCCCATCGCTTGGGCGGCGGCCTCGAGCAGCAAATCGGACTCGGCGCCGCGCAGCACCAGGGTCTGGGCCGTGATCCGGTCGTAAAGCCGCCACAGCGCGGCTTCCGCCTGGGCGGTGGATTCCGGCGTGGCCACCCTGAAGGGCACGGCGATGGCCGGGTCGTAGTGCAGGCGCCAGCCGCCCTCCGGCAGCGCGCGCAGCATGGGCCGCGACAGGGCCAGCCATTCATCGCCGGTGTGCGGGCCGAAGCCTTGAAAGATCGTCCGCAACGCGGCGGCGGCGTCCTGCACCGTGGCAAACGTTCCTGCCTTGCCCAGATACTGACCGATGCGCTCCAGCGCCGCCCACGCAATGGACGGGCCGACGTCGTTGAGCACCAGCCGCCTCAGGGGTACCGGCAACGGCAGGCCGGGCGCGCCCGCCAGCGTCATGCCGATCAGCCCGCCCATACTGGTGCCGACCCAGTCGAGGCTGCCGATGGCGGCCTGTGCGTGCAGCGCGCCCAGCAGGGTCAGCATGTCGGCCACGTAGGTTGGTATCTGGTAGCCCATCGGGTCCGCCAGCCAATCGCTCTGGCCGCGGCCCGCCATGTCGGGGCAGGCCACGCGCAGCGGCTGGCCGAGTTCGGCGG
>WRJY01000185.1 GCA_009778355.1 Desulfovibrionaceae bacterium
CAACTGGAAGATGAGCGCAGCGCCTTGGAGCAGCGCCTGTCCGCCCCCCTGCCCCCCGCCGACATCGCCGAAGCCGGCCGCCGCCTGAAAGCAGCCGGCGACGAACTGGCCGCGCAGGAAGACCAATGGCTGCGCCTGTCCAGCGAGATAGAAGCCATCGAGCAAACTGCAGGTGCGTAAGAGCCTGCTGAGATCGTAAACAGGCTCTTAGCCGCAGCGCAACGATTCGACCAGGTCGATGTACTGCTGCATGGCCTCGTCGCTGCCAGTGCCTTCGAGTTTTTTCCATGCATCCCACTTGGCGCGCGCCACGATGTCGGTAAAGCCGGGCTTGGGCTCTTCGTTGTCGCCTTCGGTGGCTTGCTTGTACAGGCTGTAGATTTTCAGCAGCGTGGCGTTGTCAGGCCGTTCACTGAGCGTTTTGGAGTTGGCAACGGCGGTTTCAAAGCTGGCTTTCAGGTCGGACATGGTGATTCCTTTCTCCCCGGTTGGCGCGGATGCGCAAAGTAGGAATGTTACCCAGGTAGCGCCGTCACGAGGCTGCCGGGTGAAAAAACGCGAAGCGGTTCAGGGGGGCATCTCACTTCACCGGCAGGAACACCAGCGCGGGCGCCATGACCAGGCCTTGCACGAAACCGATCACGGCGCGGCGGTAACGCTCGGTCATGTAGCTGGCCAGCAGGTCGAGCCGGCCAATGATCTTGCCGAATTCGCGCTCGAAGCTGAGATTGCGGTTGTCAGGGCCGATTTCGTTGGACAGCAGCAGCGGCTGGCCCTGGGCGTCCTTGCGCGTGTTCAGTATCCACAGCGCGGTTTCCATGTTGCGCGCCGCGTTGTAGATGTACTGGGGATCGACGCCATCGAGGTAATAGAAATCACGTTTGCCGCCGTGCGCGGTGACGATGGTGTCGTTGCACGCGATCACGAAAGCAGCCACGCGGTCGCCTGTGAATTCGGGCGCTAGTGACAGCGACAGCGCCGCCACGTCGCGGCGGCCATCCAGTGGCGCCCATGCCTGGCCCGACAGCATGGCGCTTTCCAGTTGCGACAGCGCCGCCTCGCGCGAGGCGGCGTTTTTGCGCCACTCGACCGGGTTGCGGCGGTACAGCTTGTCGGCCAGCAGCAGCAGGCTGCGGCGGTTGGACAGCATCACGAGCTGGGTGACGCGGTTGCCTTCGCTCTGGATCAACTCGGTCGAGTCGAAGGCCTGGCCCTGCACCGCGCCGCGCGCGGTCGAGGCATCACTGGCGCACCCCAGCGCGCCAAGCGCGATGCCCGCGCAAAGGGCCGCTTGCGCGGCCCAGTGCTCATGAAAACGAACGCGGCCAACTGGCGCTTGGGCGCCTGCTTCAAGCCGCAGCGGACGGCGAATCACCCTTGGCGCTGCCGGACGCGCTTGATGATTTGCTGTCACTGCCTGATGATTTGCTGCCGCTGGCGATGGCGGTACCGAACGTGATTTCACCGGAGAGCTGGCCTCCTTCTTCGATCACGATCTTGCCATAACGGATCTTGCCCGTGACTTTGCCGGTCGAATAAATCACCAGTTTTTGCCGCACCGTGAGGCTGCCATCGAATACGCCGCGCACTTCGGCGATGTCGATTTCGGCCGCCCCTCTGAACGCGCCTTGCTCGGCGATCTGGATCACGCGCGAGTTCATGGTGGCTTCCACCGTGCCTTCGACCACCAGCGTGTCGCAATCGGTGATTTCGACGCCCTTGAGCTTGATGTTGGGGCCGACCGTGAGCTTGGCGCCGCTTTCCTGCGCCTCGGCCCAGGACAGCGGGGCCGGCGCGGTCGGGTGGTTCACCGGCGGGTTGAACAGTTGGGGGCCGCTGCTGGGCGATCCCAGCGTGCTACCGCCCAGCGGCCCGCTGCCGGGCGCACGGGGCGCGACGCCCGGTTCATTGTGCTTATTGTTACCGAAAAAAGGTCCTGCCATGAGTTGCTCCTAGTGACTTGTGAGTTGACTGGGCGATCCTAACGGCTACGGCGGACTTTTAGACAGAAAAAAAGGAAAAAAACGTAACAATTCCACACGATGGCGCGCCATTTGTCGCCTGCCCATGCCGTGCTGAGAGCCTGTTTACGATCTCAGCGAGCCCGCGCAGACACCTTTTCGGGATGGGATGCAAGGCGTAAACCGCAGCCATAGCCCCGCTATGGCAAGGATTTGCAACGCCGCAAACCGCCCGAAAAGGTGTCTGCCCGAAGGGTTGGGCCGCAATCCGGCAATTTGGCGGCCAAGGCGCGCCCGCTGAGATCGTAAACAGGCCCTGAGGGCGCGCGCCGGTTTTTGCGATCCTGGATCAGACGCGCGGCTTCAGGCCAAAATACCATGCGCGCCGGCATCCGTTTGGAATGCCAATGCCCCAGCCACATGGGGGCAGCGCCCCGATGGACCAATGGTCTGTTTTCATACCCGTACCTCATGCAAACCTCCGCTCCGCGCATCGACACCCAGCCCATCGACGGCGGCTCGCGCGTGGTGCTGCGCGGCGCGTGGACCGCCGCCAGCCTGACGGCGGGCCGCGAGTGGCGCGCGGCGGCAAAGGCGCTGGCCGCCGCTGGCCAGGCCGGCAGTTGGGACTTGCGCGGCATCGACGCGCTGGATCACCTGGGCGCGTTGGCCTTGTGGCGCCATTGGGGCTGCCAGTGGCCGCCGCGGGTGGATGCCGATGACGGCCAGCGGGCGCTGATCGAGCGCGTGGCTGCCTACCCCCCGCAGCCGCTGCCGCCGCGCCCGCACACGCTGGCGCAGCGTATCGACGCGCTGGGGCTGCAAGTGGAGCAGGCGCTGGCGCAGGTGCGCGATTTCGTGGCGCTCATCGGCCAGTTGCTGCTCGACTCGTTGCGCCTGCTGGCGGCGCCGCGCCGGGGGCCGTGGCGCGACTTTTCGGGCCACCTGTACAACATTGGCGCGCAGGCGCTGCCGATCACGGCGCTGGTGGGTTTTCTGATCGGCGTGGTGCTGGCCTACCTGATGAGCCAGGTGCTGCGCCAGTTCGGCGCCGAGACCTTCATCGTCAACATCCTGGGGCTGTCGCTGATTCGCGAGCTGGGGCCGCTGCTGGCGGCGGTGCTGATCGCGGGGCGATCCGGCTCGTCCATCACGGCGCAGATCGGCGTGATGCGCGTCACCGAGGAACTGGACGCCATGCGCGTGCTCGGCATTGCCGCCGGTTTCCGGCTGGTGCTGCCGCGCGCGCTGGCGCTGGCCATCGCCATGCCGCTGATCGCCGTCTGGACCACGCTGGCCGCGCTGGTCGGCGGCGTGTTGGCGGCCGACCTGACGCTGGGCATCACGCCGAGCTATTTCATGCAGTCGCTGCCCAAGGCGGTGATGGTGTCCAACCTGTGGCTGGCGGTGGCCAAGTCGATGGTGTTCGGGATGTCGATCGCGCTCATCGGCTGTCACTTCGGGCTGCGCGTCAAACCCAACACCGAGAGCCTGGGCCGCGGCACCACGGCGTCGGTGGTGGCCGCCATCACGGCGGTGATCCTGATCGACGCGCTGTTCGCGGTGCTGTTCAAAAACGTGGGCATATGAAATGAAATACCCCCCTGAGTCGCTGACGCGCCGTCCCCCCGCTTCTCGCGGGCGGGGGGACGCAGCCAGTGGCCGGCGCGGGTCCGGCCACGGCTGCCCCGGCATGGGCCGCCTCACGTTCATCGGTCGATCAGGGCCTGTCAACACTGGGGACGCAAGATGAACGATCAGCTTGCCACCCCCACGCTGCCCGCGCCCGGCCAGCCGGTAATCGAGGTGCGCGGCCTGTGGAGCGCATTTCCGCTGCCCGGCGGCGGCCAGACCGTGGTGCACAAGGACTTGAGCCTGACCGTGCTGCGCGGCGAAGTGCTGACCCTGGTGGGCGGCTCCGGCACCGGCAAGACCGTGCTGCTGCGCCAGATGCTGGGGCTGAACAAGCCGGCGCGCGGTCACGTCACGGTGCTGGGCCGGCCAGCGTCCGAGTTGGGCAGCCCCGGCGCCGCGACGCGGGTGGGCATGTTGTTTCAGCAGGGGGCGCTGTTTTCGGCCTTCAGTGTGCTGGACAACATCGCCTTTGCGCTGCGCGAGTCGAAGGCGCTGCCCGAGGCGCTGGTGCGCGAGGCCGCGCTGCTGAAACTGCGCATGGTGGGGCTGAAGGCCAGCGACGCGGCAAAAATGCCCGCCGAACTATCGGGCGGCATGGTCAAGCGCGTGGCGCTGGCGCGCGCGCTCATCATGGATCCGCCGCTGCTGATGCTCGACGAGCCCACCGCCGGGCTGGACCCCGACAGCTCCGACGCCTTCGTCGCGCTGCTGCGCTCGCTGCACCAGGAGCTTGGACTGACAGTGGTGATGGTCACGCACGACCTCGACACGCTGTTCGATTTGTCCACCCGCGTGGCCGTGCTGGCCGACCAGCGCGTCATCATCGCCGCGCCGGTGCCGCAAGTGCTGGCGTTCGAGCATCCGTTCATCCGCCAGTTTTTCCTGGGCGAACGCGGCCAGCGCGCCATGGAATTGCTGCGGCAGCGCCGTCGGCGGGAAAGCAATCCAGTGTAAAAAGCCAGACATCACATCATGGAAAACAAATCACACGCTCTGGCCGCCGGCGCCTTCGTGATGGCCGTCACCGCGCTGCTCGTCGCTCTGGCCATGTGGCTGATGCGCGACGTGGCCAACACCGACCTCTACGAAATGGTCACCGACGGCCCCGTCACCGGCTTGCAGCCGCAGGCATCGGTGCAGTTCAAGGGCGTTGCCGTCGGCAAGGTGACCGACATCAGCTTCGACCCCGACCGGCGCGGCAACGTGCTGGTGCGCATCGCCGTCTCGCCTGACGCGCCCATCACCAAGTCCACTTTCGCTACGCTCACCTTTCAGGGCGTCACCGGCCTGTCGTTCGTGCAGCTCGACGACCCCGGCGGCTCCACCGAGCCGCCCGCGCCCGGCCCCAACGGCAGGCCGCCGCGCATCCCGCTCAAGGACAGTATGCTCGGCCAGTTGACCGATCGCGCCAACCACCTGATGGACAAAATCGAACGCGCCGCCGACGGCATCAACCAGGCGCTCGGCGGCGAGAACCAGGCCGCGCTGACCGCCGCGCTGAAAGAGATCGGCGGCGCCGCCAAGTCGCTGAACCGGTTTGCCGCCAACACCGACAAGACCATACAGGCGCAGTTCGGCCCCAACCTGACCGACGTGCCCGAGCTGGTGCGCCAGGCCACCAGCACGCTCAAGTCGCTGGAAGGCGTCGGCGTCAAGGCCAATGCGGCCATGGACGAAGTCAGCGCCGCTGCCGTCGATCTGCGCCGCGGCATCGGCGTGCTGACCGCCGAAGGCGGCGCCATCGACCGCCTGAACGACAGCGTTACCGCCGTCAGCGCCACCACGCTGCCGCGCATCCAGAGCCTGACCGACGACGCCAGCCGCGCCCTGCGCCGGTTTGGCCGCGTGGTGGAGCGCATCGACGAAAACCCGCAGTCGCTGATCTACGGCAACAGCCCCATCCCCCCCGGCCCCGGCGAACCTGGCTTCACCCCAGCGCCTTTCCCTTCCGGCGTTCCAACGCCTTCCCCCTCTGGGGGAAGGTAGGGATGGGGGTCAGCCTCACCCGCAATGCTTCATTCGAATTCGCGCGCCGCCAATGACATGAAACCCACAGCAACCACTGCACGCCGGATACGCCAAAGCGCCGCTTCGGCCTTGATCCTTCTGGCCCTGGGCGGCTGCTCGCTGCCGCTGCCCGACAAGCCAGGGCACGTCCAGCACTACGACCTGGGCCCGGCGCTGCCCGCCGACGCCGGCGCCGTTCAGCCCGGCGCCTCCGCGCTGGCGCTCGATTTGGTCGCCGCGCCCGCAGCCATCGACGGCACGCAGATCATCTACCGACTGGCCTACAGCGATGGCGGCCAGCAGCCGCGCCCCTACGCCCAGGCCCGCTGGAGCATGCCGCCGCCGCAATTGCTGGCCCAGCGCCTGCGCCAGGCGCTGTCGGCCCGGCGTCCGGTGGTCGATGCCGGCGCCGGCCTGGCCCCGTTGGAGTTGCACGCCGAACTGGACGAATTTGCCCACGTCTTCACCGCCCCCAGCGCCAGCGAAGGCGTGGTACGCCTGTGCGTCACCGCCACCGCGCCCGCCGCTCGCGGCAACCGCCTGCTGGGCCAGCGCACCTTCAGCGCCCGCCAGAGCGCCCCCACCGCCGACGCCCCCGGCGCCGCCGCCGCCCTGCGCGCCGCCACCGACGAGGTAGTGCAACAAGTCACCGCCTGGGTGGACGAGTTGCCCGCGCCGCGCTAACGGATATGGGTTGCCCCCCTCTTTTTTTGGAGGCTGCCGCGCAAGCCCTCTTGCGCATCTTTCCCCTCGCGGCAGGG
>WRJY01000186.1 GCA_009778355.1 Desulfovibrionaceae bacterium
ACCCAAATGGTGAGGTCGAGCCAAGTCAAAAACCTCTGTGTTCATAAGAGGTTACGAGTGTAAATAAGCGCTCAACTGCCGTTTTTAGGTTCAATAAGCATGAGCCTTGGCGCCCACTCATTTATATCCCCGAGACGGTCGATTCCGTTGATGCCGGCAGCGCGACGCAATGCCGTCTGTCCTGGACCCGTCACTTGCGTTCCCAAAACGTAAAGCAGGCGCCTAAGCGCCTGCTTTACGGCGAGTAATCACCTCACTGGGCAACGAACGCCGCCGTCACCGTGCAATTGGCGGTAATCGGACCAGTCGTGTAGGTATTGCCGCTGAGCGTGCCACCGCAGGTGCCGCCGACCGGGGTGATGATGGCGTAGCCCGCGTTCGGCGTGATCGTGAATGCCTTGGTCGATCCTCCCTGCACTGCGACGCCGCCCGGCTGACTGATCGTGCCGCCGGCGCCTGCGCTGGCGGTGACGACGTAGATTTTAGGAGTAAACGCCGCCGTTACCGTGCAATCGTCAGTGACCGGACTGATCGTGTAGGTATTGCCGCTGAGCGTGCCTCTGCAAGTGCCGCCGACCGGGGTGATGATGGTGTAGCCCGCGTTCGGCGCGATCGTGAACTGCTGGGTCGCGCCCGCGTTGACCGAAACGGCTCCCAAGGGGGTGATGCTTCCGCCTGCGCCCGCGCTGGCGGTTACGGTGCGGGTGCCTTGACCAACAGCAACGAACGCCACCGTTACCGTGCAATCGGCGGTAATCGGATAGGTCGTGTAGGTAGTGCCATTGAGCGTGCCGCCGCAGGTGCCGCCGACCGGGGTGATGATGGCGTAGCCCGCGTTCGGCGCGATCGTGAACGCCTTGGCCGTCCCGTCAGGCACTCTGCCAGTACCCGACGGGGTGATCGTGCCGCCAACGCCCGCGCTGACGGTTAAGGTGTGGGTGGTGGCGGGGCCTTGCGCGAACGCCGCCGTTACCGTGCAACTGGCGGTAATCGGACCGGTCGTGTAGATAGTGCCGCTGAGCGTGCCGCCGCAGCCGCTGGCCGAGGAGATGGTGTAGCCCGCGTTCGGTGCAATCGTGAACTGCTGGGTCGCGCCCGCGTTGACCGAAACGGCCGAGGGGCTGATGCTTCCGCCCGGGCCCGCGCTGGCCGTCACGGTGTAGGAGGAAGGGCCTGGTCGATAAACGAACGTTGCCCTCACCGTGCAATTGGCGTTGACCGGATAGGTCGTGTAGGTAGTGCCGTTGAGCGTACCTATGCAGGTGCCGTCGACCGAGAGGATGGCGTAGTTCGCGTTCGGCGTAATCGTGAACACGCTGATCGCTCCCCGATTGACCCTGACCGCCCCTGACGGCGTGATCGAGCCGCCAACGTCCGCACTGGCCGTCACGGTGTAATAGTTAGAGTTTGGTTGATAAACGAACTCCACTATCACCGTGCAGTCGGCGATGATCGGATTGGTCGTGTAGATATTGCCGTTGAGCTTGCCGCCGCAACTGCCGCCGACCGCGGAGATGGCGTAGTTCGCGTTCGGTGTAATCGTGAAATGTACGGTACTTCCCGGAATCGCCGCGTTCTTGCCCGACGCGCTGATCGTGCCGCCATAGCCCGCGCTGGATGTCACGGCATAGTAGGGGGGAGGATTTGGATTTGGATTTGGATTTGGATTTGGATTATTGACAACGAACGCCGCCGTCACCGTGCAGTTGGAATAGATGGCATCGGTCGTATAGGTATTGCCGTTGAACGAACCTCTGCAGGTGCCGCCAACCGAGGAGATGACGTAGCCCGCGTTCGGCGTGACCGTGAATGTTTTAATTGCTCCCGAACTCACCGCAACTGCCCCTGACGGGTTGATCGTGCCACCAGTGCCCGCGCTGGCGGTCACGATATAGGTGGGGGGGGTAGGGCCTTGAGTGAACGCCGCCGTTACCGTGCAATTGGCGCTGACCGGATAGGTCGTGAAGGTATTGCCGTTAAGGGTGCCGCCGCAGGTGCCGCCAACCGGGGTGATGATGGTGTAGCCCGTGTTCGGCGTGATCGTGAACGACCAGGTCGCTCCGGAGTTGACCGTCACAGCGCCCGACGGGCTGATGCTTCCACCCACGCCCGCGCTGGCCGTGATGGTAACATCTGGCACTGGCCCATTTGGACTCAGGTATTGCTTGACTTCATCGTAGACCAGATTGAGGCTGGAATAACAACTGATATTAAGAGCATTACTCGAACAAGTAGAGGTGCCTCCCATGAGACCGCCTCTCAGGTAGTAATTACCGTTTGATAAAGTAAACACCCCTGACCCACTGCTGCCATCCTCGGTAGTGCCTTCTGACCAGCTCGTCAAGGTCAAGGAAGAACCGGCCACACTGGGGTCAATGATTGCACTAGCGCAGGTTGCGCCTTCGCCGTTTCCGGTGCTGACTTTTTTGATGTCGTTAAGGGGGTGATGAATACCGATCATGGCGCCACTGAGAAAACGCGTGGCATCCCAACCAGCAAACCAAGCTCCTGCTGGCGGGGTGTCGTTGAGGCGAAGCAGCGTCGTATCGTTAGAAACTTTGGTATGCAAAAGTTGTGCGCCGCCGCTCAGTGAGCGATAGTTGGAATTCAATGAAACGCTTCCGCAACTGGCGGCTTCGTAGTTCCAGTACGTATTGAGCGTATTGGCCGCGGCTTGGGTGCTGATGCAGTGCGCGGCGGTCCAGAAATAAGGCGTTTGCGAGTTGCTGGTATCCTTCAACAGCGTTCCCGTGCACCCATGGGTACCTTTCTCATCCGAAAACACCATCCGGGCGACCGCCTTGGTGGTATTTTGAAAAGCCGTGCCGAGGGTGGCAAACTTGCAGGCGACATCGACTTCACAGGCTTGGGACGCCTGAAGCACCAGAGTCGTGTCAAAGCCTTCCCGCGCCGATGTAAAAAGGTGCGAAACAGCATTCAGACGAACATTGACATCTTTCGTGTTGGCAGACGAAGGAAGAAAAATTTCTATGTTTTGAGTTTGTCCATCAGTGACCGGCGTCCAGTAAACCTTGTCATCGTCAGTCAGCGAATTGGCTTCTTTGCCGCTGACCACGCCGATGATTTTGTCCGGCGCACCGGAACCTGAAAACCTCAATTCGGCGCCATCGGGAAGCGCGCGAAGTTGCAGTGCCACCCGCATGGCGCTGGCGTCGGGAGAGGTTATCGCCAGCCGGGCAGCAAAGCCGTTGCTGACGTTTTGCCAATTCAAGACAAAAGATCCGGCGTTGCTGACCTCGGTATCGGCATTGCGGTTGACGCCGATTTTAATGGCTTTGGCTTCAATGCGGTTGCTCGAATCCTGGCCGTTTTCTTCCCGCAGGGATTGCAGCGCCGCCCCGGGTAGCGGCATGAAGTTCACAGCCGCCGCTCTGGCATTGGGCGCGGAACGCCAAACGACGACCGGTTCGGCTTGGGTCGATAGCACCGGCGCACCTTCGACCCGCAAGACGTCGGCGGCAAACGCGGTTGGCGCAAAAACCGTCAGCGTAGCAGTAAAACCCATCAGAGCCAGCATGAGGGCGCGCACAAATGGCGCGCCATTGATTTTATTAAAAACAATGGGAAGCATTATTTTACCCCAGCTCTCTCTTAGGAAGAGCGATTTTCGGACTCTGGAATACATTGTGTCAGATAAATATCTTTTCATCTCAACCTTCTTTCATGATATGTCAATCAATAAAAGTTAAAACATACAACAATAAAATGATGGCGCCCGCATCAAAATTGAATACGCTGACACAGGTATGCCGCTGATGATGATTTCCTTCCAAAAAGTTGATTCTGGGTTGTTTCATTTGCTGCCCGATGCAGGCCGTGATCGCCGCGCGGTCGGCAGCAAGGGCATGGACATGGCCGCGCGCAGTGTTGTCCGCGCCGGGGGTGGAGCGCATCGTCCAATCCCGTGTCCCGCTCGTGCGGATGGTCTGAAGTCCGGTTGGCTGGGCACAGATCAACCCGGTGGGCGATGACCTTGCCAAGCCTTCGGCGACAGTCTTGGGAACGGGCGTCATGCCGATGGGTGCGTACCCATTGCAACCGGGGTTCGCTGCCAGCGGCCAAGCCCTTCGGCGCCAATGCCGCAGCGCCAAGGCGGAGCGGCAAGAGCATCGACGGAAAGTAGCGCGCCTTCTGGACATGCACGGCAAACCTCTGGCAAGCTGCCTCGAAGCGAAGTGGCAGCTTGTTCGCGAATTTAACACCTGGATGACCATTGCCAGCGCCCGCTCCATGTAATAGTTTGTAAGCACAGGCATTTACAGAGGTGTGCGCTGGCAGAAGCCTGATGCCGGCGCAACAAAAAACCCGCCGAGGCGGGTTTTTTGTTGCTTTGCGGGAGCTTCAGTCTTTTTTGCGGAAGTCGTCGTGACAAGCCTTGCAGGTGCGCCCGGCGGAGCCGACGGCGGTTTTCAGGCTGTCGAGGCTGCCGCTCCTGGCTGCGGCGATGACTTTGTCCAGCTCGCCAGCCGTTTTGTCGGCGGCTTCCTTGAACTTGGCCTGCTGCTGCCAGATTTCGGGCTTGGCCTCGGTGTTGCCGCCCTTTTCAGTGCCGGGAATGAAGCCGGTGTACGGCAGATGGGACACGGCGGCGATCACGTCGGCATCGGCGGCGGCCACTTTGACGTCGAACGGCGCCTTGCCCTCGGCCATGGCCCTGAGGCTGCCGAAGTGCTTGGCCATGACGACGAATGCCGCTTGGCGGTACTTGATGGCATCTTCCGGCTTGGCGAATTGGGCGGCGGCAGGCAGCGCCAGCGTGGCGGCACAGGCGGCCAGAGCCAGGGGGAGCAATTTCTTCATCAGGGTATCTCCTTGGACGGGTTGGAAGGCAGAAAGTGTAGGTTATATTTTGGCCGGCGCTGGTGTCAAAAGGTAAACGCAAGGTAAAACACCGCGCGCCTGGCGGCCTTGACCAGACGCCACCGGGCGATGGCGCCCCCGCAACGAGAAACGAGAAAGGAACCTGCGCACATGAACACCGTTCGTATCTGGGACTTGCCCACGCGAGTGTTCCATTGGGCCCTGGTGGCCGCCGTGGCCGGCCTGTTCGTCACCGGCAAGACCGGCGGCGATCTGATGGCTTGGCACGGCTGGCTGGGCTATGCGGTGCTGACGCTGCTGCTGTTCCGGCTGGCATGGGGAGTGATCGGCGGGCGCTGGTCGCGCTTTGCCAGCTTCATGCCGGCGCCGGCGCGGGTGCTGCGCTACCTGCGCGGCCAGGCCACGCCGCGGGACGTGGCGGGCCACAACCCACTGGGTGCATTCAGCGTGCTGGCGATGCTGCTGCTGCTGGCGGCGCAGGTCGGCAGCGGGCTGCTGGCCGACGACGACTTGGGCTTTACTGGGCCGCTGGCGGGCGCGGTGTCGAACGCTGCGGTGAAGACCGCCACGCGCTACCACCGCGGCTTTGGGCAGTGGCTGCTGATCGCGCTGGTGGCGCTGCACGTGCTGTCGATCGTGCTCTATCTGGTGCGCGGCAAGAACCTGCTCTGGCCGATGTTCCGGGGAGACAAGCAGTTGCCGCCGGACGAGGCCGCCCAGGTACAGCCCTCGGCCGATGGCGCCGGCAACCGGATACTGGCCCTGATCGTGCTGGCGTTGGCCGCCGCCGCCGTGTGGTGGCTGGTGACTTCCGCGCCGCCGCCGTCGATGGGTTTTTGAACGATCAGACCTTGGACCGCCTGCCCCCAATCGAAATCATCGTCGCGCGTTCCGCGCGCGAGCTGGACGCGGTGCGCGTGCTGTTCGCCGAGTACGCGGCGCAGCTTGGTGTGGACTTGGCATTCCAGCGCTTCGACGAGGAACTGGCCGCGCTGCCCGGCGAGTACGGCGAGCCGCGCGGCACGCTGCTGCTGGCGCTGGTCGATGCCCAGGTGGCCGGCTGCTGCGCGCTGCGCCCGATCGACGACGTGGACTACGGCAACGCTGCCGAGATGAAGCGGCTGTTCGTGCGCAAGGCATTTCGCGGCTTCGGCCTGGGCCGGCAACTGGCCGAGGCGGCGCTGGAAGCCGGCGCGCGCATGGGCTACGCCTGCGTGCTGCTGGACACGCTGGTTGACATGGAAGCGGCGCGCGCGCTGTACGAGGACCTGGGCTTCGAGGAAATCCCGCCCTACTACCACAACCCGCTGCCGGGCGCGCATTACCTGAAGGCGGATCTGGCGTGAACAGGCCCTGACCCGTCAGGCTTTTGTTAAGCTCACAAGTTAACCCCGAACAAGGAGATGATTCATGCTGATTGGCGTGCCCGCCGAAACGGCGGCTGGTGAAACCCGCGTGGCGGTGACCCCGGAGACGGCCAAAAAGCTCGTCGGCCAGGGCCATGTGGTGCGCGTGCAGGCGGGCGCGGGCGTTCG
>WRJY01000187.1 GCA_009778355.1 Desulfovibrionaceae bacterium
TTGCCGCCGCCGGCTGGATGGCGGCGGGGGGCATGACTGCCGCCGCTGGCATGGGCGGCAGCGCCGGGCGCGCGTCCACATTGGCAGGGTCGACGGCAGTGGGCGCACTGCGCATGGCAATGCGCTGGGCGGCGGAGGTAACCTGCGCGCCGCGCGGCAAGACTGCTGGCGGCATGACCGTTGCCGCCGCCTGTTTCCGCAGGAGCGCCGGGGGGTTGGAGTTTCCAGCGGGCGCGGCGGCGGCGTTTGAACCAAACACGATGGGAATGGCTTCCGTCCGGCTGGGGCCGGCTTCAGTCTGGGCCGCACTCAAAATCGAATTGTAGATTTTACGCACATAGCCTTGCAAAAAACCCGTGACGAAATTGCCCGAGTAATAACAACTGAAAGCCTTGCCCCAATCGCCGCCCGCATCGCGGTAACAATTGGCCAGTATATTCGCGCCCGCCGAAAGATTGGCGCAAATGTCAAAAGCCTTGGCCGGTGTGTCGAACCCGTATTTGCTGAAATTGACGCGGTTGATCTGCGCCAGACCCAGCGAATAATTATAGCCCTGCGCTTCCAGCATGTTGGCGGTTGCCACCGCCTCGTCCAGATTTTGAGGCTGACGCACCAGACGCCCGCCCACCACGCCGATGGCAAACGGATTGGCGCCCGATTCCACGCTCACCACATGGCGCATCACCTCGGCGGGAATCGCCAGATTCGGGCAACCCACCATCATTTCAAGTCCCGGTAACATGATCAGTTCGGCCTCTTCGTTCTTTTGGGCCTGGCGCTGGTATGGCGCCTTGCCGTTTCTTTATGCTGATTCATGTATTCAAGCACGCTGGCGCGTTTGGCGGTTTCGTTGAGCGTGCAACTGTAGGCAGCCAGTGATTGGCCCGCGCCGGATTCGGTTTCCTGATTGCAGTAAGCCCCCATCATGGCACTCCACGCCTGTTCTGCCTGGCGCATTTGCTCCTGCCCAGCACTATCAAACCCGGCCATAAGCTGCTTGTAAACCTGTTCGAGCCTGGAATTTTGGTAATCAAGCTCAACGTCCATGCAATCGTTCGTGGAAGATGCAACTTCCCCGCTCTGATCCATGCACGCCTTGAACGATGCGCGCACGCCCAGCGCATCCATGTCCGTGGCTTGCGCGGGCACAGACAGCGCAAGCAAAAAAAATGACAGCAGAAGCGCCGCGCCGCCTGGCCGCGAACTGGTGAATCGTTTCATGTTTTCAGTCTCCATTCATGGATTGCTGTTGACATGGTACACAATGTATTCGAGTTCCGCAGCCCGCTTGGCCGTTTCGTAAACATTGCAATTCCTGCTTTTCAATACCGCTGCCCGATTGGCGCCTGGCCTTGCATTGCAATAAGCCTTGCGCACCCTGAGCCAAGCCCCCTCCTCCCGTTCCAGTTGTTTCTGCCTGGCTTTATCGAGCGAAGCCATCAGGTTTTTGTAAACCTTGTCGAGCCGTTCTTCCTGGTATTTATATTCTTCGGTGGTGCATTCGAGCGCGGCAGCCGGAGCCTCACCGTCCCTGTGATCGACGCAGCCCGCATATGTCGGACGCAAACCAATGGCCTCATCGCCCGCGCCATTTTGCGCGAATGCGGTTGAAGAAAACATGGACAACACGATCCATGCCGCCAGCGCCATGCCCGGCGCCCTGATGGCTTCAATGATTTGCCGTTGCATGAAATAATTTTGCTCCTTGTCCGTTACCCTGCGCTTGAGGCCGTCTCGTCAGGGCCTTGAGACTGCTGGCGCGTCAGGCGGCCGCCCGCCACGCCGATGACAGACGGATTGACGCCCGATTCCACGCTCACCACACGGCGCATCACCCCGGCGGGAACCGCCTGGTTCGGGCAACCCACCATCATTTCAAGTCCCGGTAACATGATCCATTCAGCCTCTTCATGAATAGCCTGTCGAAAAACATGCGTTCTGTCAGCGAGAGTACCCGCCGTACCCCTGCTCCTGCTGCGCCGTTTTCAGATACTGCTGATGCTGGTGCTCCTGGCGTTCGCTGCTCCGGTCCCAATCCTGCGCGCTGTGAGCCAAGGAGGTGTTCATCCCCTGGGCGACATTGACTTGCACCTCTTCTGGAATTGGATAGCGCTGGATCAGGAACAGCTTCTGGCCATCCCGGCTCACGGCAATATCATCAACATGCTTGAACCGGGGGTTGTCATGCATATTGACCGTCAAAGCGGCGGCCAATTGGTCGAGGTGGCGCTGGTCCATGGCGACGTGACACTGGGCATTGAAGTCATGCAGCCGCTGCCGAACATCAATAAACGCGCCGTGGCCCGGGTGCCCAGGGTCTGCCAGGGTTGGCGCGTGCTTTTGCTGCTCAACCGCCTTATGCAGACTGGTCAGTGTGTTCGGCCCGGCAATGCCGTCGCCGGGGTGCAGACCATGATCGCGCTGAAACGCCTGCAACGCGCTGCGTGTATTGGAGCCAAAATGGCCATCGGCGGCGCTCACGGCGTAGCCCAGCGATTGAAGCTGGGTTTGCAGCTCGGTCACGGCGGCGCCGTGCGCGCCGGGGCGCAGGGCGGTATCGTGATGAACAGGACGAGCGTGATGCGCAGCGGGATTTGAACGATGCGCCGTGGAGGGGCCAAGCGGTTCTGTACCGAGTTTTTGCTGATGCTCGCGCACGAATTTCTCGTATTCATCCAGATGGGGCATCACTTTTTTTGCAGACAACTCCAAGCCGCCGTCTTCTCTGGCCGGTCCATCGTGATGGTATTTGTATATATATTCTTCGCCCTGCCCCCGCTTGTGCGCCAAGGCAGCGTTGTCTTGATAATGAGCGACCAGGGCATCGGCTTGCATGCGTAAATTATTACGATTGCCGTCGTTGATACCGTAACCGCCTCCCGTCTTGTCTATAAACTGCCCCAGACCAAATGCTGATGTAGTGCCTGCTGCGGCATCGGGATTGAATCCTGATTCCGCCCGGGCGATTGCCAATACGTAGGCAATTTCGCGCGGCTGCAAACCAGCGCGCTCGCCAGAGGCAATCAAGGCGTCAATCGCCCTGATCTGAGTTTGTGCACTGGCATCACCCCAGATGTGCGAATTGCCGGCGGCGCGCCCCGCCGCTTGGTCGATGGGGTCGTAATAATGACTATCGTGATGGACCCGATCACGGCTGTAAGGCTTACCGCGCGGCTGAATCATTGATGAATACGAGACTTCGCTGCTCATGCCATGCCTTCTCAATGTGGTTGACGGTTAATGTTGATGCTGGAAATAATCTGGGTACTGGTGTTGAAAATAGTTCATCTTGGGATGGGGTGTGCCCAGGCCCAGTTCATCGTATAATTTTTCATATTCCATATTGTTTGGGGCTTGGTGGCCGGTCGGCGGAGCGTTTTTGATGAATAATACTGGAGGAACGCTGTGCGTAAGCACCTCACCCCGTGTAGAGTAAAGATGAAACCATTCGCAAAATTTACATCCGACTGGCAGCTCCCCATATTCCACTTTAATATATGGAGCGCCATCCCCGGCTTTGACGCACGCCAGCCCCACGGCGGTATATTCTTCCATGCCGCGCGGCTTTTTCATCTTCAGTCTGCCGCCATCGGCGCGCTGAAGCATGAGGTCGGTTTGCGTGCAATCCTTGCTGGCGCGCGCGCACTGGATGGTAACTTTTACCTGGCCGCAGTCAATTGTCAATTTGTCAGAATTACCCAGAGGCGCGGACGGCTCCGCCAGACAATCAGACCATATGCCGCATAGCAACCATACGGGGAAAATGATCCGCGATAAGAATCTGAAATATTTCATAAAACTCGCGCCACGCTCAGCGCCTTGATGGTTTTGATGAATTGTTGCGACACGATGGGTTTGCCTCATTGATCTGCCCCTCACCCCGCGCTTGCCGCCGCCAGCGTGCGCTGAGGGTCGAAGTCGATGCCGGTGATATACCGGCTGCCCGCGTGCGCCTTGATGTGCACGACGATGTCGATGGTCATCATCAGCAGGCGCTTGATGGTGGCAAACTCCAGCCCCGCGCCTTCGCTCGATGCCTTGACCATCAGCGCAAGCTGGTCCCAGGTCTGCTCGGTACTGCCCGAATGGCAACTGGTGATCGAGCCGGGGTGGCCCGAGGCGCAGTTGCGGATGAAGTAAAACGACTCGTCCCCGCGCAACTCGGCCAGAATGATGCGGTCGGGCTTCATGCGCAGACACGCTTCCATACAGTTCTTGGCCGTAATGTTGGTGGCGCTTTGCCCGCCCTTGGAATAAAGCAGGTGCACCACATTGGGCTGCGTGATGAACAGCTCGCGCGCATCCTCGATGGTCACCAGCCGCTCTTCAGAGGGAATGTACTGCACCAGCGACTTCATGAACGTGGTCTTGCCGCTGCCGGTGGCGCCCGAAACCACGATATTCTTCTTGTACAGCACCGCCTGCCGGAAAAAATCGCCATAACGCCGCGCCGCGCGCAGTTCCAGCAGTTCCTGGTCGTGCGCGCTGATCTTGTGGGTATCTTCCAGAATCTGGTCGAAAAACCCCTCGTTCTGGTACTGATCCAGCGTCCGTGTGTGCTTGGACGGCAGGCGAATGGTGATGGAAACACTGCCCGCCTCCACCGCCGGCGCAATCACAAACTGCGCGCGCTGACCGGTCGGAAAAGTCAGCGACACCATCGGCACCAGGTCGGTAATGCGCTGGCCGGTGTTGCTCTCATTGACCACCACGGTGCAAAACTGCAAGGCGCGCGTCAGCGTCATGGCCGGCACCTCCACCCGCCGCCAGCCCCCGCGCCCTTCCAGGTAAAGCTCGCCCGGGCGGTTGATGCAAATCTCCGTCACCTCACCCGAACGGATGAAGTCCAGAATCCCCATCACCGAATACTGGTACTCCAGCAATTCGCTGGAAATATTGGCGAGCAGTTCGTCGTTCTTCATGTGGCGCGCCCGTTACCCTGGTCTCGCCGCCCGGTCAGAAGCGGGCCAGCACCCCGCTGAAATCGATATCCCGCGCCACATACACGTAAACCACCGTTCCCTGGTTGATCGTGATCGTGTCTGGCCGGTTGGCCGCGCGCCGCACCGCCTGCCCGGCCAGCTCTTGCAGCGTCTGCGCGGTATTGCTCTGCCAGGGCGACTGCACCACCGCGCCGCTGGCAATCGTCGTGGTCTGCGGGCCGTGCTTGGCCGCCTCGTAGCTGAAGGCATCGCTGAGCATACTGATCAGCAGCGCCGCACCAATGCGCTGGCCCCAGTGCGCGTCCCGGTAGCCCGGGTTGCCCGCGCCGCCCAAGTTGTCGATGCCGGGGCTGGCCATATTCACGTCGATGCCGGTGGGCGTAATCACCCGGTCCCAAACCACCGCCACCCGGTCGGTGTCGGACTCGCGGTCGTACTTGCCCAGCACCTTCGATCCCTTGGGCAGCAGCAGCCGCTTGCCGGTAAACGAATACACCGGCTCGGTCACGATGCACGAGGTAAACCCCGGCACATCGGTCACGATATGCGTCTCCAGCACGCAGCGGATATAGGTGCCGCGCGTCATCACCTCGTCCGGGCGCCGCAGCGGCTGGGCGCTGGCCGTTTTGACCTGCGGCTGCGCCCGGTACGCGCTATTGCCCGGCATCGCGAATTGCGCCGGCATGGCCGGCAGCATGTCCGCCGCGCCCTCGGCGGCGCTGGCGCCGGCCATCGGCATATTCGCCTGCATTCCCAACGCCGCCATTTGCTGCTGATACAACGCCATCGTCGGGTCGGTGGCCGCATTCACGCCCACCGCGGCAACGGCGTTGGTATCCATCATGCGGCGCTCCATCAGGGTCGGCCCGCGCGGCCTCTCATCGGGCTTGGGCAACTCCGGCGGCGGCGTCTTGATAACGGCAATCGGCTGCGCCTGCGACGCGGGCGCCTGGGGCGGCGGCGGCGGATTGGGCGCGGTGGGCACGGTCACCCTCCCCTCGCTCGGCTTGGGTTTGTCCTTGCCGCTCGCAATCAGGGTATTGAACGTCCACGTCACCGCCAGCGCCATCAAAATGATCAGCACCACCACCAGGCCAATCGCCTGGCGGTTCAGGCGCCGCCCCTCGCTGGCCTTGAGCTGGGGCGCGCCGGCATCCAGATCAGGCGCCGGCTGCGCATTCATCCACGCCGTATAGGGGCTGCCGCCAGGCTGCGCGCCGGGCGGCTGCGATTGATATTGCCCGGCGTTGCCGCCGGTATTCTCGTCAGAATGTGAAGTCATGATTTGCAACTCGCTCGGCGGTATTTATGCAAAATGGAATAGGGAGAAAACTGCCCCAGCGTTCCCTGGAAGAACGCAGCGGCCATCGGCGGCGTGGTAATAATCAGCAGCGTCATCAACAGCCCGACACCGCCCTGCTGCATGGCCTGGCTGGAAAACCCTCCCGA
>WRJY01000188.1 GCA_009778355.1 Desulfovibrionaceae bacterium
CCCGCCAGCGCGGCCAGCGTTTCGATGGCCAAGCCGCTGTCGGCCAGCGGCTGGCGCGGCTTGGCGGCCAGCCCCAGCACGGTATAACCCATGCCACGGTAGGGCGCCAGCCGCGCCCAGGCGCGGTCGAACGGCGCGGCCAGATCGGCCTTGTTGAGCACGATCAGCGGGTCGATGCGCTCGGCCTCGCAGGCGATCAGGGCGCGCGCGAGCTGGTGTTCGGAAAAAACCGGCTCGGCGGCGACGAGGATCAGTACCTGATCCAGGTTGGCGGCGAAGGATTTGACGCGCACCTCGTCCTGGCGGTAAAGCAGGTTGCGGCGCTCGGCGACGCGCTCGATGACGCCTTCGCCCTGCGTGGGCAGCCAGCGCACGCGATCGCCCACCACCGCGGCCAGCTTCTTGCCGCGCGGGTGGCAGATGACGCGCTGGCCCGCCGGCGTCTCGACCACGCAGTGCCGCCCGTGCGCGCTGACGACCAGCCCGTCCTGCAAATCGGCGCCTGTTCCTTCCCCCTTTTGGGAAAGGCCGGGACGGGATCTGGCAGCCTTCGCCATCGCCGCTAGCCCCCGCCCCAACGCTCGCGTCCAGCGCCCATGCGGGCGATGCGTTCGCTGGCGGGCGGGTGCGAGTAGTAAAAGCGCGCGTAAACCGGATCCGGCGTCAGCGTGCTGGCGTTGTCCTGGTGCAGCTTGACCAGTGCGCTGCTCAGGTCTTGCGCGCTGGTTTGGGCAGCGGCGTAGGCGTCGGCCTCGAATTCGTGCCGGCGCGACAGCCGCGCCAGCAGCGGCGACAAAAAGAAGCCGAACACCGGCGCCGCCAACATGAACAGCAACAGCGCCAGCGCGTGATTGGGCACGCTGCCGCCCAGGCTGGCCGGCAAGTTGGGCGTAACGCCCAGGCCGGTGTAGAACCAGTCTTGCCGCGCCAGCCAGCCCAGCAGCGCCAGCCCCAGCAGGCTGAACGCGAACAGGGCGGCAATGCGCTTGACGACGTGCCGCCGCTTGAAGTGGCCCAGTTCGTGCGCCAGCACCGCCTCCACCTCGGGCGGCGTGAGCTGCGCCAGCAGCGTGTCGAAAAACACCACCCGCCTGGCCGCGCCAAAGCCGGTGAAATAGGCGTTGGCGTGCGCGCTGCGGCGGCTGCCGTCCATCACGAACAGGCCCTTGGCGGCAAAGCCGCAGCGGGCCATGAGACGGGTCACGCGCTCCTTCAGCGCCTCGTCCTGCAAAGGCTGGAACTTGTTGAACAGCGGGGCGATGAACATCGGATAGGCCAGCAGCATCAGCAGGCTGAAGGACATCCACAGGCCCCAGGTCCACAGCCACCAGGCGTCGCCCGTGGCGCTCATCAGCCACAGCGCCAACGCCGCCAGCGGCACGCCGATGACGATGCCCAGCAAAGCCGACTTGAGCAAATCGCCCAGCCACAGGCCGAGCGTCATTTTGTTGAAGCCGAAGCGCTGCTCGATGACGAAGGTCTGGTACAGCGACAGCGGCAGATCGATCAGCGCGTTGACGGCGGCAAACGCCGCCAGCAGCGCCAGCGGTTGCAGCAGTGGACGCTGCGCGCCCAGCAGATCGAGCAGCGCGCCATTGAGCCAGTCCAGAGCGCCCAGCAGCGTCCAACCCAGCAGCACCGCGGCGCCCAGCGCCATCTCGACCAAGCCGAAACGCAGCCGGGCTACCGTGTAATCAGCCGCGCGCTGGTGCGATTGGAGCCGCACCGACGCAGCGAACCCGGCCGGCACGCGGTCACGGTGGCGCGCCACCGCGCGAATCTGGCGCGAAGCCAGCCACAGCTTGACCAGCACACTGGCCAGCAGCGCCACGCCCAGCGTCAGGCTGGCGGCGAAGGCGGGGGTAAGCAATGGAGTCAACGTTGATTGGCGGCAAGACAAAACGCCGAGTTTAGGGCGGATGGCAAGCGCCCAACGTCCGTTTTGGGGCTCATTTGCGGCAAGGAGTTGGGGACTGTTCGGGCGGAACAGGCAGGTTCCTGCTCAGCCGCTGCGAAAATCGCATCATGCGAACGAAACAGCGCGTGGTGGTGGGCCTGTCGGGCGGAGTGGATTCGGCGGTCACCGCCTGGCTGCTCAAACGGCAGGGCCATGAGGTGGTCGGCATCTTCATGAAGAACTGGGAAGATGACGACGATGGCGAGTACTGCTCGTCGAACGCCGACTTCATCGACGCGGCGGCGGTAGCCGACGTGATCGGCATCGAGATCGAGCACGTCAACTTCGCCGCCGACTACAAGGACCGCGTGTTCGCCGAGTTCCTGCGCGAGTACCAGGCTGGCCGCACGCCCAACCCCGACGTGCTGTGCAACGCCGAGATCAAGTTCAAGGCCTTCCTCGACCATGCCATGCGCCTGGGCGCCGAGAAAATCGCCACCGGGCACTACGCCCGGGTGCGCTGCAACCGGGCAAGCGGGCTGCACGAGTTGCTCAAGGGTCTCGATCCGGCCAAGGATCAGAGCTACTTTCTGCACCGGCTGAACCAGGCGCAACTGGCCAGGACGCTGTTTCCCGTGGGCGAACTGCGCAAGACCGAGGTGCGCCGCATCGCCGCGGACATCGGCCTGCCCAACGCCAGAAAGAAAGACTCCACCGGCATTTGCTTCATCGGCGAACGGCCCTTCCGCGAATTTCTTGGCCGCTACCTGCAAACCCGGCCCGGCCCGATTCGCGACGAGCGCGGGCGCAGGGTCGGCGAGCACATGGGCCTGTCGTTCTACACCCTGGGCCAGCGCCAGGGCCTGGGCATCGGCGGCATCAAGCAGCAGGGCGCGGCGCGCGGCGGCGGCGCGCACGCTCCCTGGTTCGTGGCGCGCAAGGACATGGACAGCAACACGCTGGTGGTGGTGCAGGGGCACGACCACCCGTGGCTGCTGTCGCGCGAGTTGAGCTTCGACGACGCGGCCTGGATCGCCGGATCGCCGCCCGCGCCAGGCGCCTGCGCGGCCAAGACGCGCTACCGCCAACAAGACGCGGCCTGCACGCTGGCCGCCGGCGACGCGCCGGGCCGGTTCCGTTTGCGCTTTGCCGCGCCGCAATGGGCCGTCACCCCCGGCCAGAGCGCGGTGCTGTACGACGGCGAAATCTGCCTGGGCGGCGGCGTCATCGCCAGCGCCGTGACGGGGCACGACTTGACGGCATCGCCCGCGGATACCGCGCAATAAGCTCTGTTTGTGGAAACAACCGTCAGCCGCGGCCAGCCAGCGCGGCGGCCAGCAGGATCAGGCCGATCACCACGGTCAAGCCGGTGATCAGCGCCCAGCGCCACAGGGGCGGGGCATGGCGCAGTTCCATGAATTCGAGCAGCACGCCCAGGCCCTTGAACCAGGCCAGCGCGAACACCAGCGCCGTCATGGCCCAGCGCCCCGGCGCCAACGCGCCGCTGGTGCCCAGCCACCAGGTAAAGCCGGTGGCGGCCAGCAGCGCCAGCCAGACGAGGTCGAGCAGCCTGGGTTTCATCATCTCATTACGTACACCAGGGGAAACAGCACCAGCCACAGCAGATCGACCAGGTGCCAGAACGACGCGAACGTTTCCAGGGTGTAGGCGCTCAGCGCCTCGCGCGGCTGGCGCATCAGGCCGACGCCGGACAGGCTCAGCGCGAACAGGCCGGCCAGCACGTGCAGCAGGTGAAAGCCGGTGAGGATGAAGTAAAAATCGAAGAACAGGTTGGTTGACAGGCCGATGCCCTGCGCCGCCTTGGCGGCGTATTCGGTCAGCTTCAGCGCCACGAAGCCAACCCCGCCGGCGATGCCGGCGCCCAGCCAGCCCAGGCCGGCGCCGCGCCCGCCGGCGCGCACGCCCTGCACCGCCCGCGCGATGCACCAACTGGCGGTCAGCAGCAGCCCGGTATTGATGGCGCCGGCGCTGATGTCCAGCTTTTGCTGCGAGGCGCGGAACAGCTCCAGATGCCACAGCCGCGTGAAGGCGAAGGCGATGAACAGCACGCCGAAGGTCGTGCCTTCCAGCATGATGACGTACCAGATGAAGCGGTCGCCCGGCAGGCGCGGCGGGGCCGGCGTTGCGGCGGCGGCGCTCATGCCCGGGCGGCCTCCACCGCCACCGCCACGGCCACGGGTTCGGGTTGCAGCAGTGAGCCAGCGCGCAGCCCCTTCCAGGTGGCAACGGTCAGCAGCGCAATCACCACCGAGGCCAGCGCCAGCGCGATCATGGCCGGCGCCTGCGCCGACCCGGTTTGCAGCGCCAGCCGCAGCGACAGCGACGCGAACGCCGCCAGCGGAAAGCCCATCGACCAGAACGCCACCGAAAAAGGTTGCGCCAACATGCGGCGGCCAACGTGCAGGCTCCACAGCAGGAAAAACAGCGCGATGCCCCAGCACATCCAGGCCAGCGCCGCCGGCCCGCCCAATTGCAGCGCGGAGGCGCCGATCACCGCTGGCGGGGCGACGGTGATGAAGGTCGTCGCCAACAGGCGCTCAGGCCACAGCCCGTGGGTGGCAATGCGCGCGATCAGCAGCGCCAGCAGCACCGGCCACAGCAGTACGCCCAGGCCGAACTGCGCCGCCGCCCAGCCGCTGGCGCCCAGCGTCACGCCCGCCAGCGGCGCCAGCACATTGCCCACCACCGGCACGATGAGCGCCGGGGTCAGCGCGTTCCAGCCGGGCTGCCGCGCCTTGTCGCTGCTCAGCCAGCGCGCCAGCACCCACAGCGTGACGCCGAACTGCCCCAGCGAACCGGCCCACCACAGCGCCGCCAGCCAGCCATTGGCGCCCAGCAGCGTCACGCCGCAGGTGGCCAGCAAGATGACGGAAACCGGAATGGCAGCGAAGAAGGCGTGCCGCACCGGGTGCTTCAAATCCGCCGCCACGGCATCGGCAAAACGCTGCCAGCGCGCCAGCGACAGCAGCGCCAGGATGATGAATGCCAGCGCCGCCGCGCCAGCGAGCGCCAGCGCACAGGCATCGGCCATGTCGCCCAGCGCCGGCGCCGCGCGGTTCCAGGCCAGCGCCAGCCCGCACAGGCTCATGACGGCGGCGAACCAGTTGGGGGCGAGGTATTTCAGGGCATCGGAGCGGCGGGCCATGAGGGGCGATGATGCCATGAATTTCCCGTGCGCTTGCCTCGTGGGCAATCAAGGCGCTGGCGCGGTGATTCACATGCCGCGCAGGCGCTCCAGCAGGCCGGCGGTGGATGCATCCAGCGCCGGGCCCTGGCCGGTGCGCAGCGCCGTTTCGATTTCGCCCGCGTGGCGCTTGCCCAGTTCCACGCCCCATTGGTCGAAGCTGTTGATGCCCCACAGCGAACCCAGCGCGAAGGCGCGATGCTCGTACAGCGCCAGCAGTGCGCCCAGGCTGCGGGGCGACAAGTCGGGCAGCAGCAGCATGGTGGATGGCCGGTTGCCTGGAAAGTGCCGCTCGGGCGCGTCGCCCGTCTGGCCCAGCATCAGCGCGCGGGCCTGGGCCAGCGCGTTGGCCAGCAGCTTGTCGTGATGGCCGGGCAGGCCGCTCGGGCTGTGGCGCACCAGCACGAACTCGACTGGCACCACCTCGCTGCCCTGGTGCAGCATCTGGAAAAAAGCGTGCTGGCCGTTGCTGCCGGTTTGGCCCCAGGTCACGGGTGCACTGGGCGCGGCCAGAACGCGGCCATGCAGGTCCACGCGCTTGCCGTTGCTTTCCATTTCCAGTTGCTGCAACCAGGCGGGCAGGGTGCGCAGGCCGTGGTGGTAGGGCGTCACGCAGCGGCTGCCGGCACGGTGGAAATTGCGGTACCACAGGTCGAGCAGGGCCAGTTGCACGGGCAGGTTGCGCTCCAGGGGCGCGCGGGCAAAGTGCAGGTCCATTGTTCGCGCGCCCGCCAGCAGTTCCAGAAAACCCGCGCGCCCGGCGGCGATGGCAACCGGCAGGCCGATGGGTGACCAAAGCGAAAAACGCCCGCCCACGCCATCGTCGAAGGCAAAGCAGCGCCCGGCGCCAAAGGCGCGCGCGGCCTCGCGGTTGACGCTGAGGGCGACGAAGTGACGCGCCGCATCGGCGCCGTTCTGGGCCATGAACCATTGGCGCGCCGCCTGCGCGTTGCACAGGGTCTCGACGGTGCCGAAGGTCTTGGAAGCGATGATGAACAGCGTGCTGACGGGTTTCAGGCGCGGCAGCAGCGCGGCCAGTTCGCGCCCGCCCATGTCGGCGGCGAAGTGCACGCGCGGCCCGCTGGCGTGCAGGGCCTGCACCGCCATGCGCGGGCCCAGGTCGGAGCCGCCGATGCCGATGTGGACGACATCGGTGATCGCGCCGCCGCCCCGCACGGCCTCGGCATACGCCAGCACCTCGGCCTGCATGGCAGCCGCTTGCGGCGCCGCGTTGGCCATATTGTCGATAGCTGAAAAGTTCTCCAATGCCCAGCGCCAGTGGACGTGGGTAACGGCGCGGCCCTCGCTGACGTTGATGCGCTCGCCGCGCAGCATGGCGTCGCGGTGCGCCAGCAC
>WRJY01000189.1 GCA_009778355.1 Desulfovibrionaceae bacterium
CGCTACACCCGCCGAGGGGGCCTGGACATCAACCCCTGGCGCACCAGCCACCCCGGCGCCGCGCCGGCGAATGCGCGGATGGCGCGGCAATAACCGCGGCTGGCGGCTGGCTTGCCGCCAGCCCTTGATGGCAGACGGTTGCGGCAGTTGCGGGGCAACAACCCCGTCAATGCCTACTGTTTTACTCGATTATTGAGAATGTGACGCCCTCGCTGATCGGCTTGAACCAAGTCAAAGATGGTGCCTACCTCCGAACCTAGAATGATTAGGCCCGGACAGATTCATGGCGGCCATCGACGGGCAAGATCACCACCAGGCTGCTCCGGTGACATGGAAATCACGCGATGAAAACATTCATGAGGAAGTCCAAGCTCTCCCCGCTGACCGCGGTGCTGACCACGGCCATGCTGCTGGGTTCGGGGCTGGCAATGGCACAAGCCGGCGGCGCGCCAGCCCAGCCGGGCGCTCCCACCACCAGTACCAAGGCTCCGGAAGCTACTTACCAGAGCGCGGGCTCGCCGATGGCTGGCGAGAAAATGCACCAGTCCAGCAACCCGAAGGCGCCGCCCATGACGGAGGCCGAATTCGACCGCGCGCGCCAAATCTACTTCGAGCGTTGCGCCGGTTGCCACGGCGTGCTGCGCAAGGGCGCCACCGGCAAGCCGCTGACACCCAATATCACCACGGGGGCGGACAAGGGCACCGAGTACCTCAAGACGTACATCACCTACGGTTCAGCCGCCGGTATGCCCAACTGGGGAACATCCGGCGACCTGAGCGAAGCCGAGGTGGACCTGATGGCCCGCTACGTTCAGCACGATCCACCCATGCCGCCCGAGTTCTCGCTGGCCGACATGGAAAAGACGCGCAAGATCTACTTGCCCGTCGATCAGCGGCCCAAGCGGAAGATGAACAATTACAACATCAACAACATCTTCTCGGTCACCTTGCGTGACGCGGGGCAGGTGGCGTTGATCGACGGCGACACCAAGCAGATCATCAACATCATCAAAACCGGCTACGCGGTGCACATCTCGCGTCTGTCGGCTTCGGGGCGCTATCTGTACGTCATCGGTCGTGACGCGCGCCTGAACCTGATCGACCTGTGGATGGCAAAACCCGACAACGTGGCCGAGATGAAGATTGGCCTCGAGGCCCGCAGCGTCGAAACCAGCAAGTACGCCGGGGACGGCAAGAAGTGGGAAGACAAGTACGCCATTGCCGGCACCTACTGGCCGCCGCAATTCGTGCTGATGGATGGCGATACGCTGAAACCCCTCAAGGTCGTTTCCACCCGCGGCATGACGGTCGATGGCGAGTACCATCCCGAACCGCGCGTGGCTGCCATCGTGGCCAGCCACGAGCGGCCCGAATTCCTGGTCAACGCCAAGGAAACCGGCAAGGTCTGGATGGTCGATTACACCGACATCGCCAACCTGAAAACCGTGCAGATCGATGCAGCCAAGTTCCTGCACGATGGCGGGTTCGACTCCACGCAGCGTTACTTCCTGACCGCCGCCAATGCGTCGAACAAGGTCGTCGTGGTGGACACCAAGACCGACAAGCTGGCGGCCGTGATCGACGTGGGCAAGACGCCGCACCCCGGTCGTGGCGCCAACTTCGTGCACCCCCAGTTTGGTCCCGTGTGGGCCACCTCCGGGCTGGGTGACGACAGCATCTCGATCATCGGCACCGACCCGGTCAAGCACAAGGCCAACGCCTGGAAGGTGGTGCAGACGCTTGAAGGCCAGGGTGGCGGTTCGCTGTTCATCAAGACGCATCCGAAGTCCACCAACCTGTGGGTGGACACGGCGCTCAACCCCGATCCGAAACTCAGCCAGAGCGTGGCCGTGTTCGACATCAGGGACTTGAAGAAAGGGCCGCAGATTCTTGATGTCGCGGCGTGCGCCAACCTCAAGGACGATGGCGCCAAGCGCGTGGTGCAGCCCGAGTACAACCAGAAGGGCGACGAGGTCTGGTTCTCGGTGTGGAGCGCCAAGAACAAGGAATCGGCGATCGTGGTGGTTGATGACAAGACCCGCAAATGCAAGACGGTCATCAAGGATCCGAAGCTGATTACCCCGACCGGCAAGTTCAACGTCAACAACACGATGCACGACGTGTATTGATCCCCAACTCGCTGGCGCGGCCATCTCCAAAAAGGTGGTGGCGGCGCTGGCGGTGGGGCAAGCGTGTTCGCGTGCATCCGGTTATCATCGCCTGTGGCGTGATCCTTGCGGGTCACGCCACTTGTCAACTGGAAAAACGCTGTTTTCGATTCCTTGAGTGCATCTCCCGGTTCTGAGCGTCACCATTTTGCCGCTGCGATGACACACCTGCCGCTCCGGGTTGCTGCCGCGTCGCTGGCGCTGATCGCCGGCCAGGCGCTGGGGCAACAAGGCGAGGCCGCGCCGTCATCCGCGCGGCAGGCCGAACTGGTGCGCATGGTGCGGCAAGACTGCGGTTCCTGTCACGGCCTCAAACTCACCGGCGGCCTGGGCCCGGCGCTCACGCAGGATGCCTTGCGTGACATTGCGCAAGACAGCTTGGTGGCCACCATTTTTCACGGCCGGCCCGGCACGCCCATGCCCGGCTGGAAAACCATGATTAGCGAAGCCGACGCGGTCTGGATCGCACAGCAATTGCAGGCCGGTTTCCCGCTGGAAAAGCACGCCAAGCCATGACCTCCTCCATTTTTCGTTGTGCCGCCGCGCTGGCACTGGCTGCCGCGCTGGGCGCTTGCGCCACTACGCCCGCTCTGCTGGCGCCGCCCGGTCGCGGCAGCGGTGACTTGGGGGTGGTGATCGAGCGCGAATCCGGCACGCTGGGCGTGCTCGATACTTCCGCGCGCCAGCGGCTGGGCAGCATCGAGGGGCTGGGCGACTTGTCGCACGCCTCGGTGGTGTATGGCCGCGACGGCGCAACGGCCTATGTCTTTGGCCGCGACGGCGCGCTGACCGAGGTCAACTTGCTCACGGGCCGTATCGAAGCGCGCGTGCAACAGGCCGGCAACAGTATCGGCGGCGCCATTTCCACCGATGGCACGCTGGTGGCGGCGCAGAACTACCAGCCCGGCGGCATCAAGGTATTCAACGCCCGCACGCTCGAACTGCTGGCCGACATTCCCGCCGTGGTGGACGGCAAACCCTCGCGCGTGGTGGGGCTGGCTGATATTCCTCGCAACCGCTTCATCTATTCGCTGTTCGATGCCGGCCAGATCTGGATCGCCGACTTGAACGATCCCGCCCATCCCGTTCTGACCAAGTTCGCCGGCATCGGCAAGCAGCCCTACGACGCGCTGGTCACGCCCGATGGCCGCTACTACATCGCCGGCCTGTTCGGCGAGGACGGCCTGGCCAAAATCGACCTGTGGGCCGCGCAGCCCAAGGTGGAGCGCATCCTGCCCGGTTATGGGCGCGGCGAGCAGCCGCTGCCGGTGTTCAAGATGCCGCACCTGCGCGGCTGGGCGGTGGCCGGGCGGCGCGCCTACCTGCCCGCCATTGGCCACCACGAGGTGCTGGTGGTGGATATCGACACCTGGCAGGAAGTGGGGCGCATCGCCGTCGCTGGCCAGCCGGTGTTCGTGATGGCGCGGCCCGACGGGCGGCAGGTGTGGGTGAACTTTGCCGTGCCCGACTACGACACCGTGCAGGTCATCGATACGCAGACGCTGACAATCGTCCATAGCCTCAAGCCCGGCAAGGCCGTGCTGCACATGGAATTCACCCCGCGCGGCGACGCCGTGTGGATCAGTTCGCGCGATGCCGGCCACATCTCGGTCATCGACACGCAAAGCTTTGAAACGCTGGCGGTGCTGCCGGCCCAATCGCCCAGCGGCATCTTCTTTACCTCGCGCGCCGCGCGAACCGGGTTTTGACCATGGACCGGCCTGCCGGCGCGCGCTTGGCCGAGCACCTGCTGAACGGCTGGCAGCGCGGCTTTCCGTTGGTCAGCCGGCCATTTGCGCACATCGGGCAAGTACAAGACGCCACCGAGTCCGAAGTCATCGACGCCTGCGCCAGGTTGCTCGATCGAGGCGTCATCAGCCGCATCGGCGGCGTCTGGGCGCCCGGCGCGGGCGGCGCATCCGTGCTGTGCGCCATCGCGGCGCCGCCCGATCGCTTGCAAGCGGTGGCCGAACTCGTCAGCGCGCACCCCGGCGTCAACCACAACTACGAGCGCGAACACGCGCTCAACCTGTGGTTCGTCGCCACCGCCACCGACGCCGCGCGGCTGGACGGAATGCTGGCCGCCATCGGCCAGGCCAGCGGCCTGCCCGTGCTGCGCATGAAGATGATGCGGCCCTACCGAATCGACCTGGGGTTCGACTTGGGCTTGAATTTTGGCGCCGACGCGCGCCGCCCGGTTCATGCCGACTGTCGAGAAGGATGCGAGGCAGTTGCTCCCTCCCCCGCTGGGGGAGGGCAGGGGTGGGAGCCAGCGGCGGTTCCACTGGCAACGGCTGCTGGTCTCCATCCCAACCTTCCCCCACAGGGGGAAGGAGCCCAACCCCCCGACCTGTTTCAACGTCCAGCGCCCGGCGTCGAAGCTCGCCACCAGCCGCTGGCGGCGCTGGCCGAGGCCGGCTTGCCGCTGGCGCCGGAGCCGTTCGCTGCCTGGGCGGCGCGGCTGGACTGCACGGCTCATGATGTGCTGCGCCAGTTGCAGGTGTGGCTTCGTGCGGGCACGCTGCGCCGCTTCGGTCTGGTGGTGCGGCACCATGAGGTCGGTTTTGCCGCCAACGCCATGACGGTGTTCGATGCGCCCGACGGCCAGGTCGATGCGCTGGGCGTGCGCCTGGCCGCGCAGCCGGGCATCACCCTGTGCTACCGCCGCCAGCGCGCCGCCGGCTGGCGCTACAACCTGTACTGCATGGTGCATGGCCGCAGCCGCGACGAAACCCTGGCGCTGGTGCACGCCGCCATTGCCGGCGCCGGTCTGGACGCACTGCCGCGCGAGGTGCTGTTCAGCCGCCGGCGCTTCAAGCAAACCGGCCCCAGTTACTTCCGCACATGAACGCCCAAACCACACCGCGCCTGCCTGCCGGCATCGACCTGGAAGATGCGCGCCTCATCGACCGTATGCAGCGCGACGCGCCGCTCACCGATTGCCTGTTCGCCGACATCGCCGCCGAGTTGCAGAGCACCGAGCTGCAGGTAATCGACCGCCTGGGCCGCCTGCTGGGCAGCGGCGTATTGACGCGCTTCGGGCCGCTGTTTCACATCGAGCGCGCGGGCGGCCAGTTCATTCTGGCCGCGCTGCACGCGCCCGAGGCGCGCTACGCCGAGGTTACGGCGCAAGTCAACAGCCTGCCCGAGGTGGCGCACAACTACCGGCGCGAGCACGCGCTGAACATGTGGTTCGTCATCGCTGCCGAAACGCCCGAAGCCGCCTGGGCCGCCTGCGACCAAATCGAGGCCCTCACCGGCCTGCCGATTCACGCCTTCCCCAAAGAACGTGAATACTTCGTCGGCCTGTACCTGCCCCTGCTGGCGCCGGCCAGCCATGCCGCGCCGCCCGCCGGCGCGCCCGCCGCGGCGGTCAAGCTGACCGAGTTCGACCGCCAGCTCATGGCCGCCACACAAGCCGGCCTGCCGCTGGTGCCGCGTCCCTACGATACCGTGGCCGCCATGCTTGCCAGCAGCGGCCAGCAGGTGCGCCAGCGTCTGGCCGAACTGCTGGCCGCCGGCGTGGTGCGCCGCATCGCCGCCGTGCCCAACCACTACCGGCTGGGCTACACGGCCAACGGCATGAGCGTGTGGGACGTTCATGACGCCGAGGTGGACAGCCTGGGCGAACTCATCGGCAGCCAGCCCGCCGTCAGCCACTGCTACCGCCGCTCGCGCAAGCCCGGCGTGTGGCGCTACAACCTGTTTGCCATGCTGCACGGCCACACCCAGGACGAAGTGCTGACCCAGGCCGACACCATCGCCACCCTGCTCGGCCCGTCCTGCCGGGCGCGCGAGGTACTGTTTTCCAGCGCCATCCTCAAGAAGACGGGGCTGCGGCTGCGGCAAGCGATTTGAAGTTGGAATCTGACCTTGCCTCTGAAAACCGCATCCCTTGCTGAGGTGGTTCAATTCAAGCAAGGAGATGAGAAATGGCAAAGCTATCAAGGGCGCGATACACGCTGGAGTTCAAGCTCGAAGCGGTGCGTATGGTCAAAGGCGGACAGAGCCTGGCGGCGGTCTCCAAAATCCTGGGCATCGCCGCTCAGACACTGCACAACTGGGTCAAGGCCGAGCGAGACAATCGTCTGAGCAGATGCCGACTTTGGTTGCCTCGTGAACCTGTTTTTTCTATACACGTCGCCAAAACGTGTATAGAAATCGATGAAATCTATACATAATCAGGGTTCCACGTCAAAGAAAGCGCCTTCCGTGAACAGTTTGCCGCCCTTGCAGGCTTTGGAGCATCTCGACCCGGCCCGGTTCGAGACCCCGGCCATTCTCAAGCGGCTGGTTTCCGCG
>WRJY01000190.1 GCA_009778355.1 Desulfovibrionaceae bacterium
AAGGCGGCGGCAAACCCGACATGGCCATGGCCGGCGGCACGGACCCATCGGGTTTGCCCAAGGCGCTGCAAAGCGTGCGCGGGTGGGTGTCTGAGAGGGTGTGAACAGGCCCTACTTCATCAGGGCGCCAAGACTCACCGGCTTGATCTCGCCATTCTCGACCGTGGCGGCCATCGGTTCGGCCACCATGCCGCCGGCGGCGTCGATGCCGCGCAGTTGGCCGGCGTTCATTTCCTTGGGCAGCATGTTGGCGGCATCGCCTATCCTGGCCCGAATGGCGGCGGCATCGGTGGCAGCGCCGGCAAGCTTCATCGCGCCGGCCACGACGTGCATCATGGTGTAGTTGTAGGCCGACTCGGCGGTGGGGTCCCGGTCGGCGCCATAAGCCTTGCGATAGGCCGCCGTGAAGGTTTGGGAGCCGATGTCGGTGGCATAGGACACCGGCATGACGCCGATCGAGCCTTCGAGCAGCGCCAGGCCGTCGGTGACTTTGGCCATTTCGTCGAGCTTGGCCTGGTCCATGATGACGAAGCCGCCCTTGAAGCCGAGTTCGCGCGCCTGCCTGGCGATCAGCGCCGTCGGTTCCGACGCGCCGCCGACGAACAGTACGTCGGGTTTTTCGGCCAGCACGCGGCTGACGCCGGTGTAGAAATCAGCCGAGCGGTTGTACGACAGCGGCTGGTTCGCCACCACCGTGCCGCCAGCTTTTTCCCAGGCAGGGGCGAACAGTTGGGTCCAGTTCTTGGCGTATTCGTGGTTGCCGGGCAGCAGGCCGATTTTCTTGCCGAACCGCTTCATGGCGTAGTGCGTGAAAGGCTCGATGTAGGAATCGAAAGTGGGCGGGATGCGAACAGTGAGCTTGTTGCCGGCCTCGGTGATCCTCGGCGAGCTGGAGTAACCCATGATGAGAAATTTCTCCTGCTCATTGAACGTCTGCATCGCATAGATGCCGCCCGAGTGCGGCACGAACACCACCGGGGCCTGGTATTGCTGCACCAGGCGGCGCGCGTTGATGGCCGATTCGGCGGGCGAGTATTTGTCGTCCAGCGCCACCAGTTCGAGTTTGACGATCTTGCCGCCGGCTTCCAGGCCGGCGGCATTGATTTCCTTGATCGCCATCTCGATGCCGGAAAGCACGTTCTTGCCATAAAGCGCGCCGCCGCCGCTGAGCGGGCCGGTGAAACCGATCTTGACGGTTTCTTGCGCCAGGGCCGCGCCAACGCCAAACACGCCCGGCAGCGCCAGCGCGGCGGGCAGCATGGCGAAGCGGCGCCGGCTCAAAAAATGCTTCGGCATCGGGAAGTCTCTCCTGTAGTTGGCATCAATGCTCGCTCGCGCGCGCCGGCTGGTTACTTCATCAGGTCGTCGATGCGGAGCAGCTTGAGCTTGCCGCCTTCGACCGTGGCGACCACCGGCGTGACCACCGTGGCGCCCGCCGCATCAATGCCGCCGAAGTTGCCGGCATTGATTTGCGACGGCAACTTGCTGAGCGCTTCGCCCAGCTTGGCGCGGATGGCAGCGGCGTCGGTGGTGGTGCCGGCCAGTTTCATCGCGCCCGCCAGCGCGTGCGTCAAGGTGTAGTTGTAGGAGGATTCGGTGGTTGGATCCTTGTCAGAGCCGTAGGTTTTGCGATAGGCCGCCGCGAAGGTCTTGGGGCCGGCGCTCTCGTCATACGACACCGGCAGCACGCCAATCGAGCCTTCGAGCAGCGCCAGGCCGTCGGTGACTTTGGCCATCTCGTCGAGCTTGGCCTGGTCCATGATCAGAAATCCGCCCTTGAAGCCCAGTTCGCGCGCCTGCTTGGCCACCAGCGCGGTCGGCTCCGACGCGCCGCCGATGAACAGCACGTCAGGCTTTTCGGCCAGCACACGGCTGACGCCGCTGTAAAAGTCAGCCGAGCGGTTGTACGACATCGGGTTGTTCGACACGATAGTGCCGCCAGCCTTTTCCCAGGCGGGCATGAACAGTTGCGTCCAGCTCTTGGCGTACTCGTGGTCGCCCGGCAGCAGGCCGACTTTCTTGCCGAACCGCTTCATCTCGTAGCGCGTGAAAGGCTCGATGTAGGAAGCGAACGATGGCGGAATGCGGATGGTGAGCTTGTTATTGGCCTCGGTGATCTTCGGCGCGCTGGAATACGCCATGATGATGAACTTCTCTTGCTCGTTGAAAGCCTGCAAGGCGTAGATGCCGCCCGAGTGCGGTATGAACACCGCCGGGGCCTGGTATTGCTGTACCAGCCGGCGCGCATTGATGGCGGCATCGGCGGGCGAGTATTTGTCGTCCAGCGCCACCAGTTCGAGCTGAACCTTCTTGCCGCCGACTTCGAGGCCTGCGGCGTTGATCTCCTTGACCGCCATTTCGATGCCGTTGACCACGTTCTTGCCATAAAGCGCCGCACCGCCGCTGAGCGGGCCGGTGAAGCCGATCTTGACGGTTTCTTGCGCCAAGGCGGCGCCGGCGCCGAACGCGCCCAGCAGCGCCAGGGCGGCAGGCAACACGGCCAAGTGGCGGCGAGTCAAAGAATGCTTGCGCATATGAAGTCTCCTTCTGTTGGTGAAAATGGAATGGATGGCTCAGCCGCCGATGTAGGCGGCGCGCACGGCCTCGTTGTTGAGCAGCGAATCGCGGTCGCCTTCGAGCGTGATGCGACCGCGCTCGATGACGTAGGCGCGGTGTGCGATCGCCAGCGCCGAATACGCATTTTGCTCCGCCAGCAGCACCGTGGTGCCGGCCTGGTTGATGCGCTGAATCACCTCGAACACCTGCTTGACGACCAGCGGCGCCAGCCCCAGCGAAGGCTCGTCGAGCAGCAGCAGCTTGGGCCGCCCGAGCAGCGCGCGGCCAATGGCGACCATCTGCTGCTGGCCGCCGGAAAGCGAACCGGCCGGATCGTTCTGCTTCTTTTCAAGGATGGGGAACAGGCCGAACACCTCGTCAATCGATCGCTGGATGCCGGCCTTGTCGCGCCGGTGCACGTAGGCGCCCAGCGTGAGGTTCTTGCGCACCGACATCATCGGGAACAGCTTGCGCCCTTCGGGACAGTGCACCAAGCCGGCGGCGACGATTTGCGCCGGGCGCTGGCCCGCCAGTTCGCGGCCATTGAAGCGGATGCGGCCCGCGCTCGGCTTGTGGATGCCGCTGGCGGTCATGAAGATCGAGGTCTTGCCCGCGCCGTTGGCGCCCAGCAGCACCACCAGTTCACCCGGCTCGGCGTGCAGCGACACATCGCTGAGCGCGCGAAAGCTCCCGTAATGCAGATCGACGTTCTCAAACCGCAACATGGTCCGTCCCCAGGTAGGCCTCGATGACGTGCGGATCGCGGCGGATTTCGTCCGGCGCGCCTTCGGCGATTTTGGCGCCGTTGTTGAGCACGACGATCTTGTCGGCCAGCCGCATGATCATGTCCATCTTGTGTTCGATCAGGCACACGGTCTTGCCGTGGTCCACCAGCTTGCGGATCAGCGCCGCCAGGCCGGCGGTTTCTTCCGGGTTCACGCCGCCCGCCGGTTCGTCGAGCAGCAACAGCTCCGGGTCGGTCGCCAGCGCCAGCGCAAAGGCCACGCGCTTGCGCTCTTGCTGCGTGATGTCGGCGGCGATGCGGTTCGCAATGTGCGCCAGCCCCACGAAGTCCAGCGCCTCGCGCGCCTTTTCGCGGCACAGACGCTCTTCCTGCTGCAAGCGCTTGGAGTTGATGAGCACGTCCCACAGGCCGGAGTGCGTGCGCAGGCGGTGGCCGACGATCAGGTTGTCGAGCACGCTGGCGTTGTCGAACAGGTGCGTAGTCTGGAAGGTGCGCGCAATGCCCAGCCGGGCCACCAGGTCGGCCCCCATGCCGGTGATGTCCTGGCCTTTGAAGACGATGCGCCCCGAAGTCGGCCTGTGCGTGCCGGCCACCAGGTTGAAGAAGGTGCTCTTGCCCGCGCCGTTGGGGCCGATGATGGCGCTGATCTGGCCGCGCTCGAAGCGGGTCGATACGTGATCGACCGCGGTCAGCCCGAAGAACTGCTTGGTCAGTGCGTCGATTTCAAGCATGGGGCTTACCCTCCTCCCGCATGACGGCCTGCCGCGGCTGGCTTTCAGGCTGCCGCGCATCGGCGCGGCGCGCGCGGTGTCTGAGCCAGGTGCCGACGATGCCATCGGGCAGGAAGATGATCAGCGCCACCAGCACCGGGCCGAACACCACCATGCGGTAGTCTTGCAAAAATTGCAAGCTCTGCGTCAGACCGGTGAGCAGAAAGGTGCCGACCAGCGGCCCCAGCAGCGTGCCGATGCCGCCGACCAGCACGAACATGATGAGGTCGAAAGTCACCGACTCACTCGCCAGATCCGGCCCCAGAAACCGCACCTGCCCGGCGTACAGCGCGCCCGCGAAACCGGCATACACCACCGACAGCACGAATGACAGCGTCTTGGTGCGCATCAGGTTGATGCCCAGCGCCCTGGCCAGGTCGTCGCTGTTGCGCACCGCCATGAAGCTGCGCCCCACCAGCGAGCGCACGATGCGCGCCATCACCCAGACGCCCAACGCCAGGAAAGCCAGCACCAAGTAGTACTGCGACAGTGGCGTGCCGAACTGCACCGGCCCAATGCCCGTGGGCGCCGGAATGCCCATGATGCCGACCGGCCCGTGCGTCAGGCTTTCCCACTTCTCGATCAGCAGGAACAGGATGTAGCTCATGCACAGCGTGAAGATCGAAAAATAGTGGCCCTTCAGGCGCAGCGACAGCAGGCCGATGAAGTAGCCCAGCACCCCGGTCACCACGCCGGCCAGCGCGAAGGCGATCCAGAACGGCACCTGGTGGTCCACCGTCAGGATGCCGACCGTGTAGGCGCCAATCGCCATGAAAGCGCCGTGCGCCAGATTGAACTGCCCCGTGTAGCCCGTAATCAGGTTCAGGCCCAGCGCGGCAATCGCCATGATGAAGGCTTGCGTGGCCACCGAAATCAGGTAGCTGTTCGACGCGAACAGCGGAAACGCCAGCGCCAGCGCCGCCAGCAGCGCCCAGCCGGCCTTGCCTTCGAGCAAGCGCATCGGCATCAGCGGGCCCCTTTCATCGCGAACAGACCCTGCGGGCGCAGCGACAAAATCACCACCAGCAGCACGAAGGCAATGATGTCCTTGTAGTCGGTGGACACGTAAAAGCCCCCGAAGCTCTCTGCCATGCCGATAATCAACCCGCCGACGATGGCGCCCGGAAAGCTGCCCATGCCGCCCAGAATGATGATGACAAACGCCTTGGTGATGACCAGATTGCCCATCGCCGGATAGACCAGGTTGATGGGCGCGTACAGCACCGCGGCAATCGCCGCCAACGCCCCCGAGATGGCGAACACCCGCAAGGTGACGCGCGCCGGATCGATGCCCACCAGCGCCGCGCCATCGTGGTCTTGCGCCATTGCGATGATGGTCGAGCCGGCCACCGTGTGGTTGAGAAACAGGTGCAGCAGCAGCATCAGGCCGAACGCGCCCGCGACGATCAGCAGGCGCTGCAACGGCACGGTGAGGCCGAAGATTCCGACCATCTGCCCGTAAGGCGTCGGCATGCGGTGAAAGTCGGCGCCAAACAGCGCCTGCGCCCCCGCCTCCAGAAACAGCAGGATGCCGATGGCCGCGATCATGTCGTGCAGTTCCGGCGCATTGCGCAGCGGGTGGAACACCAGCCGCTGCGCCAGCATCGAAATCACCGCCACCACCACCGCCGCGCCAGCCATCGCCAGCCAGTAGTTCAGGCCGAGCTTGACCATCAGGTAGTAGCCGGCAAACGCGCCCGCCATGTAGAAAGCGCCGTGCGCGAAGTTCGGCACGTGCAGGATGCCATAAACCAGCGTCAGGCCCAGCGCCACCAGGCTATAGACGCCGCCGATCGTCAGGCCATTCAACAATTGCTGAAAGAACAGTTCCACAAGCGCTCCTCTGCGGCTCGCGCGCATCAAAAAAGCACGCGCGGGCTGTAGGTTGTTATTGGAGCGGTCAATTGTGAAACGTGCCACCCTGTCCGGGCTAAGGTTTTCCCGAAATCGCGTCACCCAGGAGACTCGCGCCCTGCCGCAGCCAACGGGTGCCATGGGAATGGCGTGAACAGGCGCTACAAGGGGGTGCCCTTATAGGGCTGGGCTTCATCAGGGTATTCGCACACCGCGCAGCGAATGCGGCAGCGCCTCGGTGATGGCGACGTCGATCATGCGGCCCGCCAGTTGCGCGCCGTGCGCGCCGCCGGCGAAGTTGACAATGCGGTTGCATTCGGTGCGGCCCATCAATTCGCCCGCGTTCTTGCGCGACGGGCCTTCGACCAGAATACGTTGTACCGTGCCGACGCGGCTGGCGCTGATGGCGCGGACGTTTTCTTCGATGGCCGCCTGCAATTGCTGCAAGCGCGCGAGCTTGACCTCGTGCGGCGTGTCGTCGCGCAAATCGGCGGCGGGGGTGCCGGGGCGGGGGCTGAAGAGGAAGCTGAACGAGGCGTCGTAGCCCACCTC
>WRJY01000191.1 GCA_009778355.1 Desulfovibrionaceae bacterium
CCATCACATCCGCTCAAAAATCGCCGCAATCCCCTGCCCGCCGCCGATGCACATGGTGACCAGGGCGTATTTGCCGCCAATGCGGTGCAACTCGTGCAGCGCCTTGACGGTGATGACCGTGCCGGTGGCGCCTATGGGGTGGCCCAGCGAGATGCCCGAACCGTTGGGGTTGACCTTGGCCGGGTCGGCGCCCAGGCCCTTGGTGACGGCGCAGGCCTGGGCGGCGAAGGCTTCGTTGGCTTCGATCACGTCCATCTGTTCCAGCTTCAGGCCGGTTTTGGTCAGCGCCAGTTGGGTGGCGGGCACGGGGCCGATGCCCATGATTTTTGGATCGACCCCGGCGTGCGCGTAGCCGACCAGGCGCGCCAGCGGCGTGGCCCCGCGCGCCTTGGCGGCGGCGGCTTCCATCAGCACCACGGCGGCGGCGGCGTCGTTGATGCCGGAGGCGTTGGCGGCGGTGACGGTGCCGTCTTCCTTGACGAACACCGGCTTCATCTTCTGGAAGTCTTCCAGCTTGGCGCCGGGGCGGAAGTGCTCGTCCTTGTCGAACGCCACTTCGCCTTTTTTGCTCTTGAGCATGACGGGCGCGATCTGGCCGGCAAAGCGGCCTTCGGCCCAAGCGCGTTCGGCGCGGCGGTGGCTTTCCAGCGCCAGCGCGTCCTGCTCTTCGCGGGTGATGCCGAATTGCCTGGCGACGTTTTCGGCGGTGACGCCCATGTGGACGGTCTGGAACGGGTCGTGCAGCGCGCCGACCATCATGTCCACCATTTTGGCGTCGCCCATGCGGGCGCCCCAGCGGGCGGTGAGGCTGGCGTAGGGCGCGCGGCTCATGTTTTCGGCGCCGCCGCCCACGGCAATGTCGTACTCGCCCAGCAAAATGCCCTGGCTGGCGCTGACGATGGCTTGCAGGCCCGAGCCGCACAGGCGGTTGACGTTCATGGCCGGCGTTTCCTTGGGGCAGCCGCCGTTGATGGCCGCCATGCGCGACAGGTACATGTCGCGCGGCTCGGTGTTGACGACGTGGCCGAACACCACGTGGCCCACGTCTTTGCCTTCGACTTGGGCGCGCGCCAGCGCCTGCCTGACGACCAGCGCGCCCAGATCGACGGTGGGAATGTCCTTCAGGCTGCCGCCAAAGGTTCCGATGGCGGTGCGCACACCGCTGACGACGACGACTTCACGAGCCATGATTTCAATCTCCTGCTTGAGTGATGAGGGTGGTGGGTGAAAAGCCGCAGTATGCCCCCACGCGGACGCTGACGGCGCATTACCATACGCTTCGCAACACAGAGGTTGCCGCGGAACGTTTTGGTCCCAGATCTTTCCCCTCCTCCACGAAAGAGGAGGGGAGCAAGAGGGCTTTCGCGGCGCCTTTACACGCAGAAACTGGATTGCATCATGAGATGGGAAGGCAACCGCCAGTCCGACAACGTGGAAGACCGCCGCGGCATGGGCGCGGGCGGCGGGGGTGGTTTCGGCCTGGGCGGCGGCACGATCGGCATCGGCGCGATCGTGCTGGCGCTGCTGGGCTGGGCGGTGTTCGGCATCAACCCGCTGACCACGCTCGGCCTGCTGTCGGGCGGCGCGCCGCCGGTACAACAGCAGGCCCCGGCAGCCAAACCGCCGCCCGCCGGCGACAAGGACGCCGCCTTCGTCTCCACCGTGCTCGCCTCCACCGAGGACGCGTGGGGCCAGGTCTTTCAGCAGGCGGGCGGGCGCTACGCGCCGCCCAAAGTGGTGCTCTACCGGGGCATGACCCAAACCGCCTGCGGTATGGGGCAGGCGGCGATGGGGCCGTTTTATTGCCCCGCCGACAGCAAGGTGTACCTGGACCTGGACTTTTTCGACACCATGAGCCGCCAGCTCGGCGCGCCAGGCGTGTTCGCGCGCGCCTACGTGGTGGCGCACGAGGTGGGTCACCACGTGCAGCATCTGCAAGGCATTACCGGCAAGGTGGACGCGCAGCGTGGGCGTTTGGACGCGCGCCAGCAAAACGCCCTGTCGGTGCGGGTGGAGCTGCAGGCCGACTGCTACGCTGGCATCTGGGCCAACCACTCGGAGCAGGCGCGGCACTGGCTCGACCAGGGCGACATCGAATCGGCCCTGAACGCCGCCTCACGGATCGGCGACGACACCCTGCAACGCGAGCGCGGCGGCGCGGTGCGGCCCGACAGCTTTACCCACGGCTCCAGCGCCCAGCGCGTGCGCTGGTTCACGCAGGGCTACAAGAGCGGCAGCGTGCGGGCGTGCGACACGTTCAACGCGCAGCAGTTGTAGGCTGGTCTGGCCCCTTTTTCCCGGCCCTTCCCGCAAGGAGGTTGCCGCAAAAAAGGCCGGGGTGTTTTGCTCCTTCCCCCTCTGGGGGAAGGTTGGGATGGGGGCCACGGCGTCACTGCCGGACACGCCTTTGGAGCCGCAGCGCTCACCCCCAGTCCTCCTCCTCCAGCGGTGGAGGGAGCGTTCAAATTCATGGGCGGCAGTCTTGTCTCTGGGGGCAGCACGTGCAGCCAAGCCAAAGCAAAATCCCGGCGGCCCGTAGAATGATTCCCACCATGAAAAAACCGCGCGCCCTGGCTCTGGCGGGGCTGTTGTGTGCCGCATTGGCCGGGCCGCGTCCGAGCGCCTGGGCGCAAGCGCCGCAGGCAGCGCCCGCGCCGCCGCTGCCTGCAGGGGCGGCGGTCGTTTCCGCTGCTGCGCCCGCCGCCAGGCCGGGCGCGGGCGGCGGCGAAGCCGCTTCGCCGCCTTCGTCCTCGGCGCGTCAGATTTTCGAGCGCGCGCGCTCGCAACTGGTGCAGATCCGCACCGTGCTCAAGGGGCGCGCCAGCCAGGCGTCGGTCGGCTCGGGCTTTTTCGTGACGCCCGAGGGCCACATCGTCACCAACTTTCACGTCGTCGCGCAAGCGGCGCTCAAGCCGCGGCGCTACGACCTGGTGTATGTCGCCGCCGATGGCCGTGAGGCGCCGGCGGTGATTTTGCAGATCGACGCTCGGCACGATCTGGCGCTGCTCAAGGCCGGCGACGCCGCCGGCCGTCGCTTCGACGCGCTGCCGCTGCGCGCCGCCGGACAGGCGCTGGCGCAGGGCGAGCGCATCTATTCGCTGGGCAACCCGCTGGACGTGGGCTTTGCCGTCACCGAAGGTAATTACAACGGCCTGGTCAAGCGCAGCTTCTACCCGCAGATATTTTTCGGCGGCGCGCTCAGCGCCGGCATGAGCGGCGGCCCGGCGCTGGACGACAACGGCCAGGTCATCGGCGTCAACGTGGCGCGGCGCGTCGATGGCGAGCAGGTCAGCTTTCTGGTTCCGGCGAGCTTCGCCCAGGCGCTGCTGGCGGACAGCCGCGACGCCAGGCCGCTGGTCCTGCCGGCCTACCCGGCGCTGGTCGCGCAATTGCAGCAGCACCAGGAGGAGTTGAGCGAGCGCTTCATCGGCCAGGGCTGGAAGCCGCAAACCCACCCGCGCTACCGCGTGCCGGTGCCCAACGACGAATTCATGCGCTGCTGGGGCAACAGCCAGGCTTCGCGCAACGGCGGCATGAGCCTGGAACGCTCGGATTGCGTGATGGACACGCGCATCTTTGCCGGTGACTTCAGCATTGGCTGGATCGCGGTGCGCCACGAAAGCTACGACGGCAGCAAGATCGGCCCGCTGCGCTACGCCATGCGCAATGCCCAGAGCTTTGGCAACGAGAACCTCGCCCGCGTCAGCGCATACCAGACGCCGCCGCAGTGCCGCGAGGACTTCATCGACCGCGCCGGCCTGACGTTGCGCGCCGTCATCTGCCTGCGCGCCTACAAAAAGTTGCCGCAGCTTTATGACGTGACGGTGCTGGTGGCTACGCTGGACCAATCCAGCGCCGGCGTGCAGGGGCGCTTTGACGCCAAGGGCGTCAGCTTCGCCAACGCCCAGCGCCTGGCGCGCTACTACCTGGATGCCTACGCATGGAACTGAACCACGCCTGGCAGGCCGCCCGCGCCGTCATCGAAGTGCTAGACCGCGACGGCCAGGTGCGTCAGGTGCACCGCATCGCGCGCTGGCCGCTGACGGTAGGCCGCGCGCTCGACAACGACCTGCCGATCGCCGACCCGTACATCGCCGCGCATCACCTGCGCATCGCGCCGCTTGTCGGCGATGACGGCGATGGCAGCGGCGGCAATGACGGCAATGACGGCGAACAGGCCGCCGCCAGCCTGCGTCTGCACGCGCTCGACAGCCTGAACGGCGTGCAGTGCGGGCGCCGCCGCCTGAGCAGCGGCCAGAGCCTTGACTTGGCTGCTGCCGCCGCTGCGCCGCTGGAGCTGCAACTGGGCCGCACGCGGCTGCGCCTGCGCCTGCCCGGCGAAACCCTGGCGCCCGAGCTGCCGCTGCAAGGCAGCCGCTCGCTCGCGCGGAGTCTGGCGCCCATAGCCGCCGCCGCGCTGGCGCTATTGCTTGGTCTCGGTTTCAATGTCTGGCTGGAAAACGACCCCGACGTCTTCGGCAAAGTCCTTGCCGGAACGCTGATCGGCGCCAGCGTTGCCGCCGCAGCGTGGTGCGGCCTGTGGGCGGTGCTGACCAAGGTCTTCGCGCGACAGTCGCGCTTTGGCTGGCACCTGAAAGTGCTGCTGTTTGCCGCCGTGCTGGAACTGGCGGCATCGGCGGCGCTCAGCCTGCTGGCGTTTTCGCTGTCCTGGCCCTGGGTGTCGGACTTCAGCTTCGTCGTCAGCTTCGCCATCGCCGCCGCCATGCTGTACCACCACCTGCTGGCGCTGGAAATCGCCCGCTCGCGCCTGCTGCGCGTGTTGGCGGCCTGCGGCCTGCTGGCCGCGGTCGGCATCGCGCTGTGGTCGCAACAAGAGCGCAATGGCCGCTTCGGCTCCGAGCTTTACATGAGCCACCTGTTCCCGCCCGCACTGCGCCTGGCCAAGGCCCAGCCGGTTGGCGCCCTGGTCGATTCGCTTGGCCCGCTGCAAGCCCAACTGGACGCCAAAGCCGAAAAAGCGCGCAACGAAGACGGCGATGACGACGCCAGCGAATCCGACCCTGACTGACCGTGACCCTCATGACCGCCCCGCCATCGCATGACCCGCGGCACGATCCGCGCCAGGCGCGCCAGTGGATCGCCCAGGCCGCCCGCATCGCCGTGCTCACCGGCGCCGGCGTCAGCGCCGAATCCGGCGTGCCCACCTTCCGCGACGCGCAGACCGGCTTGTGGACGCATTTCCGGCCCGAGGATTTGGCCACCGAGCAAGCCTTCCGCGCCCATCCGCAGCGCGTGTGGGACTGGTACGCCGAGCGGCGCGAGATGCTGCGCGGCGTGCAGCCCAACGCCGGACACCATGCGCTGACCGCTTTCCAGCAGCGTCACCCAGGCCGCCTGACGCTCATCACCCAAAACGTCGATGGCCTGCACCAGCGCGCCGGCAGCACCGGCGTGCTGGCGCTGCACGGCAACCTGTCCGCCGATCGCTGGCTCGACCCCTGCGCCCTGGCGCGCCGCCCGCAAGACGCCTGCCCCGTGGAGCGCGCCGAACCTGGCCGTCCGCCGCATTGCGCGCAGTGCGGCAATCTGGCGCGCCCCGACGTGGTCTGGTTCGGCGAAATGCTGCCCGCTGAAACCCTGGCCGCCGCCAGCCGCGCCGCGCGCGAATGCCAGGTCATGCTGGTTGCCGGCACCTCCGGCCAGGTCTATCCGGCCGCCGGCCTGGCGCTCCAGGCGCGACAGGCCGGCGCCAAGGTCATCGTCGTCAATCCGGCGCCGACCGAACTGGATGAAGTGGCGCACGCAGTCCTCACCGGCACGTCGGCGCAGTTGCTGCCGGAGCTGCTCGATGGACAATGATCTTTCAAAGTGAACAGCAAAAATGGGCCGCCGGACATGGACTTTCTCGACTCTTGAAGACTGGCAAACACTCCTGCCCCCAGGCGCCTGTCGGATTTTCGCCCACAAGCGCCGATTTGCTTAAAATTTAAGCAATTTTGATGCGCTACAGGCAAAAATCTTGGTCTACATGATGTTCAGACATGAATTTTTGCCCTGTGGCACGTTTCGCGAGTCAAAGTCCGACAGGCTCCTAGAATCTCCCGTTCCCCTCTTTCGGCAACAGCGCCTGAACAAAACATTGCCCATGTCCAAACCTTCCCGCATCCTCGCCATCAAGGGCATGAACGACATTCTGCCGCCCGCATCCGGCCACTGGGAATGGCTGGAGGCCGTGGTGCGCCGTGTGATGGCCGCGCACGCCTACCGCAACGCGCGCACGCCGGTCATGGAGCTGACGCAGTTGTTCACGCGCGGGCTGGGCGAGGTGACCGACATCGTCGAAAAGGAGATGTATTCCTTTCAAGACCGGCAAGACAAGTTTGGCGAGGCCGATCACCTGTCGCTGCGTCCCGAGGGCACGGCGGGCCTGGTGCGCGCCGCAGCCGAGCACAACCTGCTGTACGACGGCGGCAAGCGCCTGTACTACATGGGGCCGATGTTCCGGCGCGAGCGCCCGCAGCGCGGCCGCTACCGGCAGTTTCACCAGAT
>WRJY01000192.1 GCA_009778355.1 Desulfovibrionaceae bacterium
CGTGGGCGCGATCACCTCGTCGCCCGGCCCCACGCCCGCCGCTTCCAGCGCCAGATGCAGCCCGGCGGTGGCGGAGTTGACGGCAATGGTGTGCAGGCCGCCGCCCAAGTACGCCGCGAATTCCTGCTCGAACGCGCGCGTCTCAGGCCCGGTGGTGACCCAGCCGGAACGCAGCGCGGCGCTGACGGCCTCGATTTCGGCCTCGCCGATGTCGGGGCGGGCGAAGGGGAGGAAGACTGGTGGATCGGTGGTCATTTCAATCGTTCAAAAAATCAGAAGATGACGCAACATCACGCAATGAGTGAAGTCCAAGCCTGGGGCATTCACGAGCAGATGAATTTTCGTTGATGTTCCAAAGTACGGCACCTCATCAGGCCGTGGCGCAGTTGGGCAGTGCTGTTCATGCAGGAGCTGTCACGCGAATGATGTCATGAAAATTTTATCCAACAAAATATTCCTAGGGTTTCCACTGGTAGATGGATTCGACATGTGCTTCTAAGATCAATCCAGGTTGCAGTTCACGGATTCCAGGTTTGCTGACCAATATTCAATTGCATGGCCATTTGGAATGGGGAACGAGATGTTTTGCTTTACAAGATTATCTGCCCTTGCTTGGAGTCCGGTACGCACGGTTGCGCATGTCCACGGTCGTACTCGTTTCCTGCTGACGGCCCTGATTGCTGTTTGATCAAATCCTTGCACCGATCATGCGCCAGCACTCTGACACCAACGCCGCGCAGAAGGTGCTGCGCCTGTTGCGTGTGCTTTCAGCTCCACAGCCGCAGCGGCTGACGGACATCGCCGAGGCTTCCGGGGTCAACAAGGCCACCGCCTTGCGGCTGCTCGAATCGATGATGGCCGAAGGCTTCGTCGTCCGCGATGAAGCCACGCGGCGCTACGTGCTCGGCGACGAGGCGCTGACGCTGGGCATTGCGATGCAGGGACGCGACCATATCCGCGAGCGCGCCCGGCCTGGTTTGCTGCGGCTGGCGGCGCTGTCGGGCGACACCTTGCTGCTGTCGGTGCGCAGCGGCATCGATTCGGTGTGCATAGACCGCGAGTTCGGCAGCTTTCCAATTCGCGCCAGCTACCTCGAAGTCGGTATGCGCCGGCCATTGGGCGTGGGCGCGGGCAGCTTGGCGCTGCTGTCCTGGCTGCCCGACCATGAGGTCGATGCGATGCTGGATCTGATCGCTCCAACGCTGAAGAAACACCACCCGCGCATCAGCGTCGATCTGCTGAGGCAGGAGGTTGCCGCCTCGCGCCAGCGCGGCTATGCGCTGCTGCTCGACGTCGTGGTCGACCAGATGGGTGGTGTCGCGGTGCCGGTATTTGGCAGCGATGGACGGCCACTCGCCGCAGTGAGTATCGCGGCGCTGAGCACGCGCATTGCGCCACGTCTTCAGATACTGGCGCCAGCGCTTCGCAAGGTGGGCGATGAACTGTCGGCGCATTACCTCCAGAAGGACGCGGCATGACGGCATCTTCCCATGTGATCGGCACGGGGCTGACGCGCTACGGCAAGCACGAAGGCCACGGCGTGCTGGACCTGATGAGCGAAGCCGCGCAACTCGCGCTCGACGACGCCGAACTCGAACGCGGCGATATCGATGGACTGCTTTGCGGCTACGCGACGACGATGCCGCACCTGATGCTCGCGACCGTGTTCGCCGAGCATTTTGGCTTGAAACCGGGCTATGCACACACGGTGCAATTGGGCGGCGCGACGGGCTATGCGCTGGTGATGCTGGCGCACTATCTGGTGGCGGCGGGCGCGGCGCGGCGCATTCTCGTCGTCGCCGGAGAAAACCGCATGACCGGGCAAAGCCGCGATGCCTCGGTGCAAGTGCTGGCCCAAGTCGGCCACCCGGACTACGAGGTACCGCTGGGCGCGACGATCCCGGCCTACTACGGTCTGCTGGCTTCGTACGCCATGCAACACTGGGGGCACACGGAGCGCGACTACGCGGAGTTGGCGGTGCTGATGCGCCGCCATGCCTGCGCGCATGAGGGCGCGCAATTCCGCGCGCCGATCACGGTGGAAACGGTGCTGGCCTCGCGTCCGATCGCCTCGCCGCTGAAGGTGCTCGATTGCTGCCCGGTCTCCGACGGCGGCTGCGCGGTGATCGTCTCGGCCCGGCCGCAAGGCGCGCATCCGTTGCGCATCAGCGGCGTCGCCCAACACCACAACGCCCAGCACTTGAGCGCGATGGCAAGCCTGTCGGACTTCGGCGCCGGCGCTTGCACGGCCGGTGCCCTCGAAACGGCCGGACGGCGGCTCGGCGAGGTCGAGTACGCGGCGATCTACGACAGTTTCACCGTGACGCTGGCGTTGCTGCTCGAAGAAATCGGTCTGGCACCACGCGGCCGCGCCGGCGCGCTGGCGCGTGAAGGTCATTTCTCGCGCGATGGCGCGGTGCCGCTGAATCTGCATGGCGGGCTGCTCTCTTATGGTCACTGCGGCGTCGCCGGGGCGATGGCGCATCTCGTCGAGGCGCATCGCCAAATGACGGGCCGCGCCGGCGTCCGGCAGGCGCGCCGTGCCGGCGTGGCCTTGCTCCATGGGGACGGCGGTGTGTTGTCTTCCCATGTCAGCCTCGTGATGGAGGCGCCATGACATCCAATCCAACTTGCTGGACGCGCGGCGGCGACGCCATCGTCATTCAGTGCTGCGCGGCCTGCGGCCACCGCTGGCTGTTCCGCCGCGGCTTCTGCCCGCAATGCGCGGCGCCGGAGCCTCGGGACATGGTCTGTACCGGCGCCGGCACGGTCAGCGCCAGCACGCTGGTGCATCGCGCGCCGGACGATGCGTTTCGCGCCATCGCGCCCTACCGGCTGGTACTGGTCGAACTCGACGAAGGCCCCCGGCTGATGGCCCATGCCGGCGCTGACATCGCCGTCGGCGACCGCGTGCGCGGCGAAACGCGAACGATTGCCGGCCAGCGCCTGCCGTTCTTCACCAAGGAAACACCCGCATGACACTGGACCCGCGCCAGGCTCTGCGCGCCGTGCTGGCGCCGCGCTCGATTGCCATCGTCGGCGCTTCCGACAACGCCCACAAGATCGGCGGCCGGCCAATTGCCTATCTCAGCCGCTTCGGCTATGCGGGCAAGCTCTATCCCATCAACCCGGCGCGCGGCGAGGTGCAGGGTTTGCATTGCTTTCCCGATTTCGCGGCGCTGCCTGAAGTGCCAGAGGCGGTCATCGTCGCCGTGCCCGGCGATGCCGCGGTGGCGGCGGTCGATGAATGCACCGCCGCCGGCGTGCCGGTGGCGGTGGTGATGAGTTCAGGCTTCGGCGAAGTCGATGCCCAGGGCCGGCAGCGCGAGCGCGAAATGGCGGCGCGCGCCCGCGAGCGCGGTATGCGCATCGTCGGGCCGAACTCGCAGGGACTGGCCAACTTCGGCAACGGCGCGGTGTTGAGTTTCTCGACCATGTTCACCGAGGTCGCGCCGCAGGACGGGCCGATCGGCATCATCAGCCAGAGCGGCGCGATGAGCGTGATTCCCTATGGCCTGCTGCGCCAGCGCGGCATCGGCGTGCGCCACTCGCACGCCACCGGCAACGACTGCGATGTGACGGTGTGCGAGCTTGCCGCCATCGTGGCCGAAGACCCGGCGCTGAAATTGCTGCTGCTCTACCTCGAAGGCATTCCTGACCCTTGGCATCTGGCTGAGGCGGCGGCGGTGGCGCGTGAACGCGGGTTGCCGATCGTGGCGCTGAAGTCGGGCCGTTCGCAGGCCGGGCAGCAGGCGGCTCAGTCGCACACCGGCGCGCTGGCCAATGAGGATCGCGTGGTCGATGCCTTCCTCGCCAAGCACGGCATCTGGCGCGTGCAGGACATGCGCGAACTGGTCGATGCCGCCGAGCTTTACGTGAAGGGCTGGAAGCCGCGCGGACGCCGGCTGGTGGCGATCAGCAATTCCGGCGCCGTCTGTGTGCTCACCGCCGATGCGGCGAGCGCCGCCGGCCTGCCGCTGGAACCGCTTGCCGACGGCACGCAAGCCGAATTGCGCGCTATCTTGCCGGGCTTTGCGACTACCACCAACCCGGTCGACATTACCGCCGCGCTGCTCACCAACAGCCGTTTGTTCAGCGACATCCTGCCGCCGATCGCCAGGGACCCTGCCGCCGATGCCTTCGTCGTCGGCATCGCGGTGGCCGGCGCCGGCTACGACGTGCCGGCCTTCGCGGCCGACACGGCGCGCTTCGCCGAGGCCACCGGCAAGCCGGTGGTCGTGGCAGCGCCGCAGACCAGCGTCGGCGCCGCCTTCAAGCAGCACGGCCTGGCGGTCTATCCGACCGAGGCCGAGGCGGTAAGAGCGCTGGGGCAGTTCGTCTCGCACAGTGAATTGATCGCCAAGGCACAGGCGCAGGTGCCGGCGCTGCCGCAGCGACCCCGGGCGGTTGCCGCGGCAACGCTGCTGGACGAGGCCCGGAGCCTGGCCCTGCTGGCCGCGCGCGGCGTGCCGGTAGCGGCGCATCGGCTGTGCCGTGATGCCGACGAGGCGCGCGCCGCCTGGGCCGCGCTGGGCAGTGCGCGTGCCGTCGTCAAGGGTTGCACGGCTGAGGTCTCGCACAAATCCGAACTCGGCCTGGTGCGGCTCGGTCTCGACAGCGCCGATGCGGTGGCGGCGGCGTATCACGAGGTTGTCGCCAATGCACGGCGCGCCGGCGTGACGCTCTCGGGCGTGCTGGTCGCCGAGATGGCGGCGGGGCGGCGTGAACTGATGATCGGCGCGCGGCTCGATCCGGTATTCGGCCCGGTAGTGCTGGCCGGCGATGGCGGCAAGTGGGTTGAACTGATGCCCGATGCGCAGGTCTTGCTGCCGCCTTTCGACGCCGCGCAGACCGAGTCCGCGTTGCGGCGGTTGCGCATCGCGCCGCTGCTCGACGGCGCGCGCGACGAGCCGGCGCTGGACGTGGCGGCGTTCTGCCGTGTCGCGGTGGCCGTGGGCGAACTGATGCGTGATGAGGCTGCGGGCATCGTGCAACTCGACATCAACCCGGTGATCGTGCGCGAGCGCGGCCAGGGCTGTGTGGCCGTCGATGCCGTGGTGTTCCGTCAAACGAATTGAAGGAAAAAACCTCGATGAGCAAAACCCTTCGTATCGGCGCCGGCGCCGCCTGGTGGGGCGACCGCGTCGAGCCCGCTCAACTCAGCGCCGAGCAAGGCGACCTCGACTACCTGTGCTTCGAGACGATGGCCGAAGCCACCGTCTCGGCGGCGCAGGTGCGCGCCCGCCGCGACCCGTCGTTCCCTGGCTACGACACCTACCTCGACGACCGGATGCGCGCCGTGCTGCCCGGCTGTTTGAAGCGCGGCACGAAGATCATCAGCAACCAGGGCTGGATCAACCCCGATGCCGCCGCGCAGCGCGTCGTGCATTGGCTGCGCGAATTTGGCGCGAAAGGGAAAAAGGTCGCCGCCGTCAACGGCAGCCTGATCACCGAACGCGCGCTCACGCTCACCGGCCGCATCATCGAGAACGGCCAGTCCACGGCAACGCTGGCGAGCACGCTGATCTCCGCTGAGGCCTATCTTGGCGCCGAGCCCATCGTGGAAGCGTTGCGCAACGGCGCCGACATCGTCATCACCGGCCGCGTCGCCGATCCGTCACTGTTCCTCGCGCCGATGATGTTCGAGTTCGGCTGGGATCCGCTCGACCATGTCCGGCTCGGCCAGGGCAGCGGCCTCGGCCATCTGGTCGAGTGCGGCGCGCAAGTCACTGGCGGCTACTTCAGCGACCCCGGCTTCAAGGACGTACCCGAGCCATGGAACTTCGGCTTCCCTATTCTGGAGGTGAGCCCCGGCGGCAGCGCCGTGCTCACCAAGGTGGCCGGCACCGGCGGCGCGGTGAACCTGCAAACCGTCAAGGAGCAGATGCTCTACGAGGTGCACGACCCGGCCAACTACATCACGCCGGACGTGGTGGTCGACTTCACGGCCGCGAAGCTGGAGCAGGTCGGCCCTGACCGCGTGCGCGTCAGCGGCATCGGCGGCAAACCGCGCACGCCGACGCTGAAGGTTTCGCTCGGCTGCACCGAAGGCTTCATCGGCGAAGACATGTTTTTCTACGCCGGCCCCGGTGCGCTGCGGCGCGCGGAGTTGGCCAAGAAGATCCTGGCCGAGCGTTTCCGCATCGTCGGCTTGCAGGCCGAGGACTACCGGCTCGACTTCCTCGGTCTCAACGCCATCCACGGCGCGGCCACGCCGGCCAGCGCGCCCGAGCCCTATGAGGTTGCCGTGCGCGTCGCCGCGCGCACCAGGACGCGAGAAGAAGCCGTCAAGGTTGGCCGCGAGGTCGATGGCATGGCCGTCTCCGGCATTGCCCACACCGGCAAGCGCGTGCCGCACCAGGACCGCGTGCGCGAGGTCATCGGCGTGTGGTCATCGCTGGCGCCGCGCGAGCAGGTGCCGGCGTCGATCAACTACTCCGAAAGTTGATGGAGATGTAATGGATGCCTCCCTCCCTAAGGGGAGTCGCTCAGGAGCATGGAAATGAACGACGTAGCTGTTCAGAGTGTTGGCC
>WRJY01000193.1 GCA_009778355.1 Desulfovibrionaceae bacterium
CTGGACATTGCCCGCTCGTCCACCGCCAAGGGCGAATCGCTGCTGGACACCGTGGCCAACCTGAGCGCCATGGCCGCCGACATCTTCGTCGTGCGCCACAGCGAAAGCGGCGCGCCCCACCTGCTGGCGCAGCACGCCGCGCCGCATGTGCACGTGGTCAATGCCGGCGACGGGCGCCACGCGCATCCCACGCAGGGGCTGCTCGACATGTACACCATCCGCCACTACAAGAAGGACTTTGCCGGCCTGGTGGTGGCCATCGTCGGCGACGTGCTGCACTCGCGCGTGGCGCGCTCGGACATTCACGCCCTCACCACGCTGGGCGCCGCCGAGGTGCGCGTGGTCGGCCCCAAAACGCTGGTGCCGGGCGACTTGGCGCCGATGGGCGTGCGCGTGTGCCACACGCTCGAAGAAGGCATCCGCGATGCCGACGTGGTCATCACGCTGCGTCTGCAAAACGAACGCATGAGCGGCGCGCTGCTGCCTTCCAGGCAGGAATTCTTCGAGAGCTTCGGCCTCACGCCCGAAAAGCTGCGCTGGGCCAGGCCGGATGCCATCGTCATGCACCCCGGCCCCATCAACCGCGGCGTCGAAATCGACTCGCAGGTGGTCGATGGCCGCCAGAGCGTGATCCTGCCGCAGGTCACCTTCGGCATCGCCGTGCGCATGGCGGCGCTCAGCATCGTGGCCGGAAACGAGGCCTGAAATGAAAATTCTGATCGAACAAGGCCGCGTGCTCGACCCCGCCAGCGGGCGCGACCAGATGGCCGACGTGGCCGTGGCCGGCGGGCGCATTGCCGGCATCGGCCAACTGCCCGCTGGCTTTGCGCCCGAGCGCCGCATCGACGCGCGCGGCTGCTGGGTACTGCCCGGCCTGGTGGACCTGGCCGCGCGCCTGGGCGAGCCGGGCCGCGAGCACGCCCACATGCTGGCCAGCGAAATGGCCGCCGCCGTGGCCGGCGGCGTCACCAGCCTGGTGTGCCCGCCCGACACCGACCCCGTGCTCGACGAACCCGGCCTGGTCGAAATGCTCAAAACCCGCGCCGAGCGCCTGCGCCAGGCGCGCGTGTTCCCGCAGGGCGCGCTCACGCGCGGCCTCAAGGGCGAGGCGCTGACCGACATGGGCCAGCTCACCGCCGCCGGTTGCATCGCCTTCGGGCAGGCCGACGCGCCGCTGGTCAACACCCAGGTGCTGATGCGCGCGCTGCAATACGCCAGCACCTTCGGCTACGCCGTGTGGCTAAGGCCGCAAGACCCCTGGCTGGGCGCCGGCGTGGCCGCCAGCGGACCGCTGGCCATGCGCATGGGGCTGGCCGGCGTACCGGCCAGCGCCGAAACCATCGCCCTGCACACCTTGTTCGATCTGCTGCGCGCCCTGGGTGGCCAGAGCGCCGGGCCGCGCGTGCATGTGTGCCGGCTGTCCAGCGCCGCCGGCGTCGCCCTGCTGCGCCAGGCCAGGGCCGACGGTCTGAACGTCACCGCCGACGCCAGCATCAACTCGCTGCACCTGACCGACCACGACATCGGCTACTACGACAGCAGCGCCCGCCTGACCCCCCCGCTGCGCCAGGCGCGCGACCGCGACGCCCTGCAAGCCGCGCTGGCCGACGGCGTCATCGACGCCCTGGTATCCGACCACGCGCCGATCGAGGCCGACGCCAAGCAACTGCCTTTCGCCGAGGCCGAACCCGGCGCCACCGGGCTGGAACTGCTGCTGCCGCTGGCGCTGAAATGGGGCCAGGCCCAAGGCGGGCCGGGCGTCATGCGCGCGCTGCAAGCCGTCACCCAGGCGCCCGCCCGCGTACTGGGCAGCGCGCTGGGCGCCTTGCAGTCCAGTTGCGGCCAACTGGCCGAAGGCGGCGTGGCCGACCTGTGCGTGTTCGACCCCGCCGAACACTGGCAAGTCACCCCCGCCGCGCTGCGCAGCCAAGGCAAACACACACCGTTCGCCGGCCTGGAACTGGCAGGCCGCGTGCGCTGCACGCTGGTTGCGGGGCATCTGGCGCACGGGGCTTGAGGCGGCATCGTTGCTGCTCCTGGCTGTCTGCGCCTGACCCTGTTGGTCCAAGTACCGTGTCTGGCCGGTTGATGACATCTGGAAAGCCTCATTCCGCCCTTGGGCGATAGGAAGAAAACCGACGAGACGCTGCGCACCTGTTGACGACAGGCCCCGTTCAGCGCCACCCAAAATTCTTGCGCAAGCGCTTGGCCGCGGCGGCGGACATGCTGCGACAATTCATGTTTACCGTGCGCGCACGGCGGATTTTTGTTTTCATGACTTACAAGGAAGCGTTTCGCAATGATCTTCACGACGAATGGCCTCGATCTGAATCGTCTCCAGCGCCGGGCCGCGCTGGCGCTGGGCGCTGCGCTGGCGCTGATGGCCGCCGGCTGCAACCAGCCGGCCAGCCCGGGCGCGCAGCCGGCCGCCAGCGCGGCGGCGCCGGCCAAGATCGTCATCGGCCTGGATGACAACTTTCCGCCGATGGGCTTTCGCGATGAAAAGAATGAACTGGTCGGCTTCGACATCGATCTGGCGCGCGAGGCGGCCCGGCACTTGGGCGCGCAGGTGGAGTTCAAGCCGATCGACTGGAGCGCCAAGGAGGCCGAGCTCAACGGTCACCGCGTCGATGCGCTGTGGAACGGCCTGACGATTACCGAGGAGCGCAAGCAAAATATCGCCTTCACCTCGCCCTATCTGGACAACCGCCAGATCATCGTGGTGACCACTGAGTCGCCGATCAACGCCAAGGCCGATTTGGCGGGCAAGACCGTGGGCGTGCAGGACGGCTCCACCGCGGTCGATGCCGTCGAACGCGACGCCGCGACGGCCCGGTCGCTCAAGGAGCTCAAGAAGTTCAGCGACAACGTGACCGCGCTGATGGACCTGAAGACCGGGCGGCTGGACGCGGTGGTGGTCGATGAGGTGGTGGGGCGCTACTACCTGACCAAGAAACCCGGCGAATACCGCGTGCTCGACGATAACTTCGGCACCGAGGAGTACGGCGTGGGCGTGCGCAAGGACGATGCCGCGCTGCTGGCGAGCCTGCAAGGCGCGCTCGACAAGATGAAGCAGGACGGTTCGGCGGCGGCGGTCTCGAACAAATGGTTCGGCAAGGACATCATCGTCAAGTAAGGCATTGGGGCGAGCGCTGGCGCGCTGACCGCCTGTAACGACCGCCTTTACCGCATGGACTATTTGCTGTCCATCCTCGGCCCGCTGGCGCAGGGCGCGGGGCTGACCTTGCAGGTGTTCGCCATCACCCTGGCGCTGTCGCTGCCGCTGGGGCTGATGCTGGCGCTGGCGCGCCTGTCGCGCTGGCGTGGCGTGGTCTCGGCGGTCAGCGGCTATATCTGGCTGATGCGCGGCACGCCGCTGATGCTGCAAATGCTGTTCGTCTATTACGCGCTGCCTTTCGTGCCCGTGGTGGGCATCAAGTTGAGCGACTTTCCGGCGGCCATCGTCGCCTTCGTGCTCAACTACGCGGCCTACTTTGCCGAAATATTCCGCGGCGGCATCCAGTCGATCGACCGCGGCCAGTACGAGGCGGCCAAGGTGCTGGGCCTGAGCTACGGCCAGACCATGCGGCGCATCGTGCTGCCGCAGGTGGTCAAGCGCGTGCTGGCGCCGGTGAGCAACGAGACCATCACGCTGGTCAAGGACACCTCGCTGATCTACGTGCTGGCGATGAACGACTTGCTGCGCGTGGCGCGCGGCATGGTGCAGCGCGATTTCACGACCCAGCCCTTCGTGGTGGCGGGCTTGTTCTACCTGCTGATGACGCTGGCGCTGACCGTGGGCTTTGCCCGCCTCGAAAAGAAATATGCGGTCTATGACGGCTAGCCCGGCATCCGGACTGCTGGCGGCGGCGCCGATGATCCGCGCCAGCGACATCCACAAACGCTTTGACGCGCTGGCGGTGCTCAAGGGCGTGTCGGTCGATGTCCACAAGGGCGACGTGGTGGCGGTCATCGGCCCTTCAGGCTCGGGCAAGAGCACGCTGCTGCGCTGCATCGCGCACCTGGAGACCATCGAGCAGGGCCGCATCGAAATCGAAGGCGAGGCGATGGTCACGACCGACGCGCAAGGCCAGTGCCGCTACGCCAGCGACGCTCAGGTGCGCCGCATCTGCCGCAAGATGGGCATGGTGTTTCAGCACTTCAACCTGTTCCCGCACCTGACGGTGTTGCAGAACCTGATCGAGGCGCCGATGACCGTCAAAGGCATCAAGCGCGATGCCATCGTGCCGCGCGCGCAGGCGCTGCTGCGCAAGGTCGGCCTGCTCGACAAGCAGGACGTTTATCCCGCGCGCCTGTCGGGCGGCCAAAAGCAACGGGTGGCCATTGCCCGCGCGCTGGCGATGGAGCCGGGCATCCTGCTGTTCGACGAACCGACCTCCGCGCTCGACCCCGAACTGACCGGCGAGGTGCTGCGCGCCATGCGCGAGCTGGCGCAGGAACGCCTGACCATGCTGGTCGTCACGCACGAGATGGGTTTTGCGCGCGACGTGTCCACGCGCACGCTGTTCATGGACGGCGGCCAGATCATCGAGGCCGGCGCGCCCGCGCAAATCTTCTCCGCGCCCGCGCACCCGCGCACGCGGGCTTTCCTGGAGCACATGCTGTAGGGCGTGACGGTTACGGTAACGTCGCCGATCAGCCTTTAGTGGCGATGGCCTTCAAAAGCTTGCCATACCCTTTCTCTTCAGGCTGGTTCACTGGTTTTTGAACACCGGCGCGCGCTTGTTCATGAAGGCGTCCATGCCTTCCTTCTGGTCGCTGGTGGCGAACAGGCCGTGGAACAAGCGGCGCTCGAACATGAGGCCGTCGGCCAGTGTGCCCTCGAAGGCGCGGTTGACGCATTCCTTGGCGGCCATCGCGGCCAATTGGCCGAAGCCGCAGATGGTGAGAGCCGCGCCCAGCGCCTCGTCCATCAGCTTGTCCAATGGCACCACACGGCTGACCAGGCCGGCGCGCTCGGCTTCCGTGGCGTCCATCATGCGGGCGGTGAGCGCCATGTCCATGGCCTTCGATTTGCCGATGGCGCGCGGCAGGCGCTGCGTGCCGCCGGCGCCTGGAATCACGCCCAGCTTGATCTCCGGCTGGCCGAACCTGGCGTTGTCGGCGGCGATGATGAAGTCGCACATCATCGCCAGCTCGCAGCCGCCGCCCAGGGCGAAACCGCTGACGGCGGCGATCACCGGCTTGCGGATGGAGCGAATGGTTTCCCAATCGCGGGTAATGTAGTCGTCGCGATAGACGTCGGCAAAGGTGTAGCTGGCCATGGCGCCAATGTCGGCGCCGGCGGCAAAGGCTTTCTCGCTGCCGGTGATGATGATGCAGCCGATGGCCGGGTCGGCGTCGAAGTCCTTGAGCGCGCGGCCCAATTCGCGCATCAGCTCGCCGCTCAACGCATTGAGCTGCTTGGGCCGGTTGAGGGTGATGACGCCGACTTTGCCGGCCTCGGTGCGCGTGGTGATGAATTCGTAGTCCATGTGGTGTCCTTGTGAAGTGGATTTATTGCACCGCCTCGGAGGGCTGGCGTTGCAGCATGGCCAGTACGCTGGCGATTTTGGCGCGCAGTTCGCGCCGGTCGCAGATGAAGTCCACCGCGCCCTTGTCTTGCAGGAACTCGGCGCGCTGAAAGCCATCGGGCAGTTTGACGCGCATGGTGTTTTCGATGACGCGCGGGCCGGCAAAGCCGATCAGCGCCTTGGGCTCGGCGATGACCACGTCGCCGACGAAGGCAAAACCCGCCGACACGCCGCCCATGGTGGGGTCGGTCAGCACGCTGATGTAGGGCAGGCCCTTTTTGGCCAGGCGGGTCAGGGCGGCGTTGGTCTTGGCCATCTGCATCAGCGACAGCAGGCCTTCCTGCATCCGCGCGCCGCCGGTGGCGGTAAAGCAGATGAAGGGCACCTTCTGCTCGATGGCGGTTTCGACGCCGCGCACGAATCGCTCGCCGACGACCGAGCCCATGCTGCCGCCCATGAAGTCGAACTCGAACGCCGCCGCCACCACGCTGACCGAATGCACCGCGCCGCCCATGACGATCAGCGCGTCGGTTTCGCCGGTGGATTCCAGCGCCTCTTTCAGCCGCTCGGGATATTTGCGGCTGTCCTTGAACTTGAGCGCATCGACCGGCAGCGCTTCCTGCCCGATTTCGTAGCGGCCCTCACCATCGAGAAACACGTTGAGCCGCTCGCGCGCGCCGATGCGGTGGTGATGGCCGCAGTGCGGGCAGACGTTCTGGTTTTGCTCCAGGTCGGTCTTGTACAGGACCGTATCGCACTGCGGACATTTGATCCACAACCCCTCGGGCATCTGCCGGCGCTCGGCGGCGTCTGACTTTTGTATCTTGGGGGGCAGGAGTTTTTCCAGCCAGCTCATGAATGTTTTTCCTTGATGATCCCGGTCATTGGCCGTGCCGGGCAGCGCGAAGCGCGTGGAGACTGGGAGTGTTTCATTTTATGGCGCGTCCAGCGCGGCGCGGATGGGGCGCAGAAAGTCCATCGCGGCGGCGGCCACGCGCTCGTAGGGCTGCGCCTCGATGACCTGAATG
>WRJY01000194.1 GCA_009778355.1 Desulfovibrionaceae bacterium
CACGCTGGATTCGGCCTCGATGGAGTGCGGCGGAATGCGCAGTTGGGCAATCTGGCGGTCGGTCGGCAGGTCGTCGCCGAGGTCGGCGTAAATGGGTGCGGGAGGCTGGACAAGGGACATGGAGCAAAGGCGCTGAAATCGGGGGCCAATGCTACGCCGCCGGGTGACGCCTGTCATCGGACAAGTCTGTGGAAAAGCGGTGCGGCAGCAGTGGGCTTCATGCTGGTTTCCGGTGTATTGCGATTCCAGCGCCGGGGCCGGCCACCGGCGCTGCCCTTGCTGCCGTGGCTTTTGATGCCGCTTTGCGTCTTGTTGCCCGGCCATCGCAGGGCGGCGTCCGAAGGCAGCATGCGGTTGGTGATCAGCGGGTACCATAGTGGGCAACCAGATGGGCGGCCAGGGGGAAAACAGGGGCGCACCCATCGCAACCATGTAATTTTCATGGAGACTTCATAAAACATGCAGATCGCCACCTGGAACGTCAATTCCCTCAACGCCCGATTGCCGCACGTGCTCGATTGGCTGGCGGCCAATCCGGTGGATGTGTTGGGGTTGCAGGAGCTCAAGCTCACGGATGACAGGTTTCCGTTCGATGCGTTGCGCGAGGCGGGCTATCAGGCCGCGGTGTTCGGCCAGAAGGCCTATAACGGCGTCGCTCTGCTGACGCGCGCGCCGGTGAGCGAGGTGACGCGCAATATCGCGGGGTTCGGCGACGGCAATGCGCGCCTCATCGCGGGCACGGTGGCGGGGCCGGGCGGGCCGCTGCGCATCGTCAATGGCTACTTCGTCAACGGACAGGCGCCGGACACGGAGAAGTTTGAATACAAGATGAGCTGGCTGCGGGCCTTGCGCGACTGGTTGCGCGAGGAATTGGCGGCGCACCCTCGCTTGGTACTGTTGGGCGACTTCAATATCGTGGCGGAGGATCGCGACAGTTTCGATCCGGTTGGCCTGGCCGGGACCATTCTCCATACCAGCGCCGAGCGCGGGCATTTCAAGGCGCTGCTGGGCTTGGGCCTGACGGACGCCTTCCGGCTGTTCGAGCAGCCCGGGCAGAGTTTTTCGTGGTGGGACTACCGCCTGTCGAGCTTTCAGAGGAACCGCGGTCTGCGCATCGACCACATTCTGGTCAGCGCGCCGCTGGCGCCGCTGGTGACGGCGTGCCGCATCGACAGCGCGCCGCGCAAGTGGCCCAGGCCGAGCGACCATGCGCCGGTGGCGCTGCAATTGCAGCAAGTTAGGGCCTGTTAATACTATTTTCATGGCACCCGTTGCCCCGCAAAGGCAGTGGATGCAAGGCGCAAACCGCAGCCGGGTTGGACACCCGGCGAAGATTTGCTTACGCGGCAGACGCTGCCTTGCGGGCACCATGAAAATAGTGTGAACAGGCCCTAATCCAGCCCCAATTCTCGTATCTTGCGCGTGATGGTGTTGCGGCCAATGCCCAGGCGTTCGGCGGCTTCGGCGCGGCGTCCGTGCGTGTTGGCCAGCGCGGCGCGGATCAGGCGCGATTCGACGCGCCCAACCAACTGGTCCCAGACGTCGAACTGCCCCTCGGCCAGCAGGCGCGCGGCCTCGGCTTGAAGCGCGCCCTCCCAGTCGGGCAGCGGCGCATGGGCGGCAGGCTCCGGCACGCCCGGGCCGGCGGGGTGGGCGTCGATATGGCTGGCGGCAGCCAAATGGGCGCCGTCGGCCATATTGGCGGCGGCATCGGCGGCGCTCAGGACTTCCGGCGGCAGGTCTTTCACGTCGATGGCCTGGGCCGGCGCCATCACGGTCAGCCAGTAGCAGATGTTTTCGAGCTGGCGCACGTTGCCCGGAAAACCGAAGCCGGCCAGGCGCGTCAGCGCGGCGCTGGAGATGCTCTTGGGCTCGACGCCGAGCTGGTGCGCGCTTTGCTGCATGAAGTGATGCGCCAGCGCGGGGATGTCCTCGCGCCGCTCGCGCAGCGGCGGCAGGTGCAGGTGGATGACGTTCAGGCGGTGCAGCAGGTCTTCGCGGAAAGTGCTTTCCTGCGCGCGCTGGCCCAGGTCCTCGCGGGTGGCGGCGACCATGCGTACGTTGGCCTTGATGGGGCTGTGGCCGCCGACGCGGTAAAACTCGCCGTCGGAGAGCACGCGCAGCAGGCGCGTTTGCAGTTCCAGCGGCATGTCGCTGATTTCGTCGAGGAACAGCGTGCCGCCATCGGCCTGTTCGAGGCGACCGCGCTGCAAGCCCTGCGTGCCGTGAACGGTGCTGCGTTCGCGACCGAACAATTCGATTTCCAGCAGCTCTTTCGGGATCGCCGCGGCATTGATGGTTACGAACGGCCCGCCGGCGCGTGACGAATGCTTGTGAAGCGCCCGCGCCGCCAGTTTCTTGCCGGTGCCCGATTCACCGGTGATGAGCACGGCGGCGTTGCTGGCCGACAGCCGTCCGATGGCGCGGAACACGTCCTGCATGGCCGGCGCCTGGCCCAGCATTTCGGACGCTGCCGCGGCTGGCGGCTGATCGGCCTGCGGCGTTTGGCGCTGGCGCTCGGCGACCGCGCGCCGGATCAGATCGACCGCCTTGGGCACGTCGAACGGCTTGGCCAGGTACTCGAAGGCGCCGCCCTGAAACGCCGACACGGCGCTGTCCAGGTCGGAAAAGGCGGTCATGATGATGACCGGCAAATCCGGCTCGCGCGTCTTGACCTGTTCCAGCAGATCGAGCCCGCTGCCGCCAGGCATGCGGATGTCGCTGACCAGCACCTGGGGCGCCTGGCCGCCGGTTTCGTCGAGCGCGGCGAGCACTTCACGCGGGTTGGTGAACGAGCGCGTGTGCAAGCCGGCGCGCGCCAGCGCCTTTTCGAGCACGAAGCGGATCGACGGGTCGTCGTCAACGAGCCAGATGGGTCTCATGTCGCAAGGTCAATGGGAATCAGAATGCTGAAATCGGTGCATCCGGGCCGGCTGTCCAGTTCGATGGCGCCCTGATGCTGCTGCACGAAGGTCTGCGCCAAGGTCAGGCCCAAGCCGGTTCCGCCGTCGCGCCCCGACACTAGCGGGAAGAAAACGCGCTTTTTCATCGACTCCGGCACGCCAGGGCCATTGTCGATGATGTGCAATTGCAGCGCCAGGCGGTGGCGCTGCTTGTTGATGGAAACCTGCCGCAGCACGCGCGTGCGCAGCATGATCTCGGCGTCGCCCTGGGCAATGCGCCCGGCCAGCGCCTGCACGGCGTTGTGCGCGATGTTGAGCACGGCCTGAATCAGTTGCTCGCGGTCGCCGCGAAATTCGGGGATCGAGACGTCGTAATCGCGCACCACCTTCAGGCCGCGCGGAAACTCGGTCAGCACCAGCGCGCGCACGCGCTCGCACACATCGTGGATGTTGACTTGACCCATCACCTGCGTGTGCCGGTGCGGCTCCAGCAGCCGATCGACCAGCCGCCGCAAGCGGTCGGCCTCGCGGATGATGACTTCCGTGTATTCGCGCTGTTCGGCGCCGTCCAGTTCCATCTCCAGCAACTGGGCAGCGCCGCGTATGCCGCCCAGCGGGTTCTTGATTTCATGCGCCAGATTGAGAAACAGCTCGCGGTTGGTGCGGGTGTGGTCGGCCTGGCGCTCTTCGCGCGCCTGCCGCGCCTGCGGCTCCAGCGGCAGCATCTCGACGATGAACTCGCCGGGCTGCTCGGTCTGCGCCGCGATCACGTGCACCGCAATCAGATCGCCGCCGTGGCGCGTCAAATGACAGCCGTAGTGCAGCGCGGCAAAGCGGCCGCTGCGGATGCCGCTCAAGGCGCGTTGCAGTGCGTTGGGGTTGGAGCAGAGGTTGCGCAGCACCGTGCCTTCGATGCTTCGTTTGGACAGGCCGACGGCGGTTTCAAGGGCCGCATTGGCGAAAAGAACGACGCCTTCCGCACTGACCACGGCAACCATCGTCGCCAGCATGTCCAGCGCCTGGAACCTGGCAGCGAAAGATTTACCGGACTTTGGCATGGCACCTCTTCAGCGGTTGAACCGGGTCAGTTCGCGCTTGATGCCATCGATGTCGCTCTGGTTGCGCGCAATGGCGGCCTTCATCTCTTCCACGCGGTCGAGGTACTTCTGGTAGTTGCGCGCCTCGCCGCCGATCTTGTCGGGCTCGCCGTTGTTGTAGTCCTTGAGCAGTTCGGCCTGGCGCGCCTCGGCGCGGCGCAACTCCTGTTCGAGGATGGCCTTGGCGTCGGCGTCGCGGGCGCGCTGCTCGGGCGTGTCCACGCGCGGCGCCGAAGCCGGCCTGTTTGCGGCGCGCTGAACCGGCGCGGCGCCGCCAATCACGGTGATGTTGCCGCCTTCCACCAGCTTGCAGTCCTTGCGGCCCTTGACCTGGTTGGTGTACTCGTTACCGCAGCGGTAGATGCGGTTCTGCGCCAGCGCGGGCGCCATGGCAACCAGCACGATCGCCATCAGGCACGGAGTCAGCAGTACCAAAAGTTTCATGTGTCGATGCCTTCACGCCTGCAACGCTGCCAGTTCAAGCCAATGCGCCAAGTATCGGCCATGTGGGGCCGAACCGCCAGATTACCCGACGCGCCGGCGTGACCGCCGTTTTTTTTCGTGGCCAGCGTGCGTTACAACGAGTAATACATGTCGTATTCGACGGGATTGACCTGCACGCGGACGCGGTTGACCTCGGTCATCTTCAGCTCGATGTAGGCATCCAGCATGGAGTCAGAGAACACGCCGCCCTTGGTGAGGAAGGCGCGGTCCTTGTCCAGCTCTTGCAGCGCCTGGTCGAGGCTGTGGCACACAGTGGGCACTAACTTGTCTTCCTCGGGCGGCAGGTGGTACAGGTCCTTGGTGGCGGCTTCGCCGGGGTGGATCCGGTTTTCGACGCCGTCCAGCCCGGCCATCAGCAGCGCGGCAAAGCACAGGTAGGGGTTGGCCATGGGGTCGGGGAAACGCGCCTCGATGCGGCGTGCCTTGTCGCTCATGACGTGCGGGATGCGGATCGAGGCCGAGCGGTTACGGCTGGAGTACGCCAGCTTGACCGGCGCCTCGAAGTGCGGCACCAGGCGCTTGTAGCTGTTGGTGGTGGGGTTGGTGATGGCGTTGAGCGCGCGGGCGTGCTTGATGATGCCGCCGATGTAGTACAGCGCGAAATCCGACAGCCCGGCGTAGCCCTTGCCGGCGAACAGGTTCTTGCCGCCCTTCCAGATCGACTGGTGCACATGCATACCCGAGCCGTTGTCGCCGTGGTAGGGCTTGGGCATGAAGGTGGCGGTCTTGCCGTAGCTGTCGGCCACGTTCCAGATCACGTACTTCATGCGCTGCGTCCAGTCGGCGCGCTCGACCAGGGTGGAGAACCGGGTGCCGATTTCCATCTGGCCGGCGCCGGCCACTTCGTGATGGAACACCTCCACCGGAATGCCCATCGCCTCCAGAATCAGCACCATCTCGGCGCGCATGTCGTGCGTGCTGTCGACCGGCGGTACGGGGAAATAGCCGCCCTTGGTCACGGGCCGGTGGCCACGGTTGCCGCCTTCGAGCTTCGCGCCGCTGTTCCAGGGCGCTTCGTATTCCTCGATCTGGTAGAAACTGTGGCCCGGCTCGGTGCTCCAGCGCACGCTGTCGAACACGAAGAACTCGGGCTCGGGGCCGAAGTAAGCGGTGTCGCCGATGCCGCTGGCCTTCAGGTACGCCTCGGCGCGGCGGGCGATGGAGCGCGGGTCGCGGTCGTAGGCCTTGCCGTCGTCGGGCTCCAGCACGTCGCAGGTCAGCACCAAGGTGGGCTCTTCGTAAAACGGGTCGATGTGCGCCGTGGCCGGATCGGGCATCAGCAGCATGTCGGAGGCTTCGATGCCCTTCCAGCCAGCGATGGACGAACCATCGAAAGCATGGCCGTCGCTGAATTTGTCCTCGTCGAAGTGCGACACCGGCACGGTGACGTGCTGCTCCTTGCCGCAGGTATCGGTGAATCGGAAATCGACGAACTTGCACTCGTTTTCCTGCGCCATCTTCATAACGTCGGCGACGGATTTGGCCATCTGGGTTCTCTCCTGTTGGGCGATGCTGGGGGCTTTCACGTGGAGCGCAGGTTCCATGCCCATGACATGCCCCAAGGAAAACCAGTTATTTTCGCACTACGCGGCGCGATCCCGGCAAGCCGCGTTGCCTACGCCGAATTGCGCACCGCCTCAGGGCCGTATTTCAGGCCGAACGGCGCCAGCCAGACGCGCAGGTCGGCATACGCCGGGGCCACGAGCGTGGGCGCGCCCTTGACGCCCAGGTCGATGTGCGGGCCGTACTCGGGGTGATCCACGCTAGGCAGGCTGAAGACCTTGACGCCGGGGTGCGCCGCCTCCACCCGCTGCATCACCGGCGTCAGCGTGGCCTCCATGGCGCCGAGGACGATGAGCGACCGCTCCTGCCACGCGGCGCTGCCGCGCAGGTGCGGATAGCGGCGGTCCAGCACCCACTCGATCATCGGCCAGGCCATCACCGGAAACCCCGGCACGAAATGCAGCGCCGCGCCCCATTGGGCCTCATGGTGCTTGCCGGGCTGTTCCGCCCCTTCCGGAAGGCCGGGATAGGGGCCAGCCGCCGTGACCGCTGTAAGCGCCGCTGGCCCCCACCCCCGCCCCCCCCC
>WRJY01000195.1 GCA_009778355.1 Desulfovibrionaceae bacterium
CAAGCCATTCGTATGGACCAAGTCTGCCGACCAAATCCTTGCCAGTGTCAAGCGATTTTGTCTGCGAATTTCTAACTCAGGACACTAGCGTTCCCCTGCAGTGTGGCTGCATAGAACACTTGCTTGCTGCCTTGGGCATGGGCCAAGCTCAGTTTGACTTCTTCCCATTGTGTGCTTTTACCTTTGCGCCGATCGGCGCTGGCCTTTGCTGGGTGTACCGTGGGCACCATGCTGCCATCGACTTCGGCGATGAAGATCTGGTTGTCGGGCACCTTGTTGGGCAAGCCTTGCGGCTGGCCATGTTCGCCTCCTGTTCGTTGCATCAAATCTGCATGATATCGGTCACATCACTTTGAATCGCACCCGGGCGTGAGGGGGGGTGTGAGAGCCTGTTTACGATCTCAACGGGCCCGCGTTGGGCCGCCAACTCATCCAGATTTCGGCCCCAACCCTTCGGGCAGACACCTTTTCGGGCGGTCTGCGGCGTTGCAGCGCTTGCCCATGGATGGACTATGGGCGTGCGCTACGCCTTGCATCCCATCCCGAAAAGGTGTCTGCGCGGGCCTGTTGAGATCATAAACAGGCTCTGAGGGCGCGGCGTCTTCTGTTACTTGCTGACCGCGTACTTCGCCAGTTCCAGCTTGGCCAGCGCGTTGCGGTGCACTTCGTCGGGGCCGTCGGCCAGGCGCAGGGTGCGCTGGTGGGCGTAGCTGGCGGCCAATGGGAAGTCGTCGCTGACGCCCGCGCCGCCGTGGGCCTGGATGGCCCAGTCGATGATGCGGGTGGACATGTTGGGGGCGACGATTTTTATCATGGCGATTTCGGCCTGCGCGACTTTGTTGCCGACGGTGTCCATCATGTAGGCGGCTTTCAGCGTCAGCAGGCGGGCCTGTTCGATCATGCAGCGCGCCTCGGCCACGCGCTCGCGCCACACGCCTTGGGTGGAGATGGGTTTGCCGAAGGCGACGCGGTTGTTCAGGCGCCGGCACATCAGCTCCAGCGCCCGCTCGGCGGCGCCGATGCTGCGCATGCAGTGGTGGATGCGCCCCGGGCCCAGGCGCCCCTGCGCGATGGCAAAGCCCTTGCCTTCGCCCAGCAGCAGGTTGCCGACGGGCACGCGCACGTCTTTCAGCTCGACTTCGGCATGGCCGTGCGGGGCGTCGTCGTGGCCGAACACGGTGAGCGCGCGCACCACCTTGACGCCTTTGGCGTTGGACGGCACCAGAATCATCGACTGCTGCGCATGGCGGGCGGCCGTGGGGTCGGTCTTGCCCATCACGATGTAAATGGCGCAGCGCGGGTCGGCGGCGCCGGAGGACCACCACTTGCGGCCATTGATGACGTATTCGTCGCCCTCGCGGCGCATCGAGCATTCGATGTTGGTGGCGTCGGAGGAGGCGACCATGGGTTCGGTCATCAGGAAGGCCGAGCGGATTTCGCCCTTGAGCAGCGGCTCCAGCCATTGGTCCTTGTTGGCTTCGGAGCCGTAGCGTTCAATGGTTTCCATGTTGCCGGTGTCGGGCGCCGAGCAGTTGAATATTTCGGGCGCCCAGGAGACGCGGCCCATGATCTCGCACAGCGGCGCGTATTCGAGGTTGGACAGTCCTTCGGGCGCGCGCGTGGATTTGGGCAGGAACAGGTTCCACAGCCCGGCGGCGCGGGCCTTGGGCTTGAGCTGTTCGATGATTTTGGTGGGCACCCAGGGGTTGCCCTTGGCCCGGTTGGCGACCACCTCATCGTGAAATGCGTTCTCGTTGGGGTAGACGTGCTCGTCCATGAAAGCGAGCAGCTTGGCCTGCATTTGCCTGACCTTGGGGCTGTAGTCGAATTCCATCGTGCTTTCCTTTTGGGGTGATTTGGAAACGGTTGGGACTTGGGGGGGTGATTGATGGTTCAAAGCGCCATGCTTTTGCGGGCATATGACCAAGCCAGCTCGGCCATTGGGCGCGCGCCGGCGCCGCTGGCCCTGGCCTGCTCGCTGCTGGCGGTGCCGGCTTGTACCCGCTTGGCGATGCCTTGCAGGATGGCGGCAATGCGGAACATGTTGTAGGCCAGGTAGAAGTTCCAGTCCGGCGCCAGGGCCTCGGGGGTGGCCAGGCCGGTGCGCTCGCAGTAGCGGCGGATGTAGTCCTGCTCGCTGGGGATGCCCAGGCTGGCGATATCGACGCCGCCGATGCCGCGCGACAGGCTGCTCGGAACATGCCAGGCCATGCAGTGGTAGCTGAAGTCGGCCAGCGGATGACCCAGGGTGGACAGCTCCCAGTCCAGCACCGCCAGGATGCGCGGCTCGCCGGGGTGGAAGATGGCGTTGTCCAGCCGGTAGTCGCCGTGCACGATGGAGGTCAGTTCGCTGCGCGCGCTGGCCGGAATGTGGGCCGGCAGCCATTCGATCAAACGGTCCATCTCGGCGATGGGATCGGTGACCGAGGCCAGGTACTGCTTGCTCCAGCGGCCGATCTGGCGCTCGAAGTAGTTGCCCGGCTTGCCGTAGCCGGCCAGGCCGCGCGCCTTGTAGTCCACCGTGTGCAGCGCGGCGATGACGCGGTTCATCTCGTCGTAGATCGCGCCCCGCTGCTCGCGCGTCATGCCGGGCAGGGTTTGGTCCCACAGCACGCGGCCCTCGACGAACTCCATGACGTAGAAGGCGCGGCCAATGACCGATTCGTCCTCGCACAGCGCGTGCATCCGGGGCACCGGCACCTGGGTGCCGGCCAGCGCGCTCATGACGGCGAATTCGCGCTCGATGGCGTGCGCCGAGGGCAGCAGTTTGGCCACCGGGCCGGGCTTGGCGCGCATCACGTAGGTCTGCCCCGGCGTGATGAGCTTGTAAGTAGGGTTGGACTGGCCGCCCTTGAACATCTCCACGCTCAAAGGACCAGCGTAGCCCGGCAGGCGCGCCGCCAGCCAGCGCGACAGCGCCTCGACATCAAAGGCGTGCGCCTCGGAGACAGGGCGGGTGCCCACGAATTGTTCGATGTTTCTCATATCAATGAACCAAGACGCGCCGCCTCGACCGCGACGCATGAAACACAAGGAAACGCGCGGCTTGCAAGGCAGGCCGCGCCCGTGCGCCCCTTTGCCGGGAAGCGCAACACTCCGAAGCGAGTGGGGCTTGGGGAATGGCTCAGGCCGCGGAGATGCGCCGCAGCGCCGCGCGGTCGCGCACCACCAGGCCAGCAGGGTCGATGCGCAGCACGCCCTCGCGCTCCATGGTCTTGAGCTCCTGGTTGACGCGCTGGCGCGAGGCCCCCAGCAGTTGCGCCAGTTCTTCCTGCGCCAGTTGCAGGGTGATGCGCACTTCGTCGTCCGCCGACGGACTGGGCGCGCCGTAGGTGCGCAACAGGTGACCGAGCTGCTTGGCCAGGCGCGCGCGCAACGGCAGGGTGTTCAAGTCTTCCACTTGCCCGAACAGCAGGCGGATGCGGCGCGCCTGCAAGCGCAGCAGCGCCTCGTACAGCTCGCTGTGCTGGGACAGTATCTTGTTGAAATCGGTACGCGCCACGCACAGGATGGTGGTGTCGCCATGCGCATAGGCATCGTGCGTGCGCCGGTCGCCGTCGAACATGGCCACGTCGCCGAACCAGACGCCAGGCTCCACGTAGGTCAGCGTGATCTGCTTGCCCGTCAGCGTGGTCGAGCCGACCCGCACCGCGCCCTTGGCGCAGGCAATCCAGCGCACCGGCAGCTCGCCGCGGGCGCTGATCAGCTCGCCGTCCTGAAAGCGTTTGACGTAAGCGCATCGAAGAATGTCGTGCCGCAATGAAGGGGAAAGAGAGGAAAACCAGCGACCGCTATTGATCGCCTCGCGTTCCTCCATGGTAAGAATCGGATCGTCCATGGACTGTCTTATGGGTGACTACGACAAGCCTCTATTGTCGCGCTGGAGACGGCGGCGGTTACTCGTAGCGCGGCGTTTGCCGGGCCAAAAATGCAGAAATACCGATGCCGCCGTTGACGTGGTACAGGTTTTTGACGAAATGCTCGCGCTCCAGCGCCAGTTGCGCGGGCAGGTCGTTGGCCTGCGCCTCGTTGAGCAGTTCCTTGATGCTGGTCATGACGTTGGGCGCGCGCGCGCCCAATTGGGCCGCCCAGTCCAGCGCCGCGCCCAGCGCCTGCCCGGCGTCGCACAGGCGGCCGGCCACGCCCAACTCATGCAGGCGCTGTGCGCCGATGCGCTCGCCAGTCATCAGCAGTTCAGCGGCCAACTGCCGCGGCAGCGCGCGCGCCAGGCTCCAACTGCCGCCGCCGTCGGGCGACAGCGCGACGTTGCTGTAGGCCATGACGAACACCGCATTGCGCGCCGCCACGATCAAGTCGCAGGCCAGCGCCAGCGAAAAGCCCGCGCCCGCCGCCGCCCCTTCGACCGCGGCGATGACCGGCTTGGGAAAGGTGCGGATGGCCTCGATCCAGGCATGCAAGCCGTCGATGCTCTGCGCCTGCGCCTCGGGCGCCCTGAGCCGGTTGGCCTGCAGGCGCTGCAAGTTGCCGCCGGCGCAGAACGTCTCGCCCTCGCCGGCGATGACGGCGCAGCGCACGTCGGGGTTGGACTCGGCGATGTTCAGCGCCTCGACGCCGGCGGCGTACATCTCGGGGCCGAGCGCGTTGCGATGCTCGGGGTTGCAAATGGTCAGCACCATGGTGCTGCCCTCGAAAGTGCTGCGCAGTTCAGCGGCCAAGAGCGTATCTCCTCGTTATTGCTGGTGTCGCGGTTGCCCGCGGGCCGCCCGGTTCATGATCGAGCGGCTCGCCGCGGCGCCGGCGGTGAATCGGCCCCATGTCATGGCGGCACATTATGGCGGCAGACCTCTTGGAGCCTGTTCAGTGTCTTTTCGCCGTCGCGTTGGGCCGCAATCGGGATGAGTGGGTGACCAAGCCGCTTGCATGGGCTTGTGCCCATGCAAGCGGCTTGGCCGCCAAATCGCCCGATTTCGGCCCAACCCTTCGGGCAGACACCTTTTCGGGTGGTCTGCGGCGTTGCGACGCTTGCCCATAGATGGACTATGGGCGGCGCGCCGCGCCTTGCATCCCATCCCGAAAAGGTGTCTGCGCGACGGCGAAAAGACACTGAACAGGCTCTTACCGCGCTTGCAGGACTTCCGGGTTCACGATGTTGGTCGGCGCGCCGTTCAGATAGTTGACGATGTTGTCGAACGCGGCGCCGAAATACATCTCGTAGCTGTCTTGCTCCACGTAGCCGATGTGCGGCGTGCAGATGCAGTTTTCCAGCCGCAGCAGCGCGTGGCCCTGCAAGATCGGTTCGGCCTCGAACACGTCTACCGCCGCCATGCCGGGGCGGCCGCGGTTGAGCGCGCTGACCAGCGCGTCAGGCTCGATCAACTCGGCGCGCGAGGTGTTCACCAACAGGGCGGTGGGCTTCATGCAACCCAGGTCGTACAGCTTGACGATGCCGCGCGTGCCCTCGGCCAGCCGCAGGTGCAGCGACAGCACGTCCGACAGCGCGAAGAACTCGGTCCGCGTGGACGCAAGGTAGCAGCCATCGTCGCGCGCGCGCGCCATCGACCCCGGCGATCCCCAGACCATCACGTTCATGCCGAAGGCCCGGCCATAGCCGGCCACCAGTTGACCGATCTTGCCGTAACCCCAGATGCCCAGCACACGCCCGCGCAGCACCGTGCCAATGCCAAAGTTGGCTGGCATCGCCGCCGCCCGCAGGCCCGACTGCTGCCAGGCACCGTGCTTGAGGTTGCCGATGTACTGCGGCAACCGCCGCGCCGCCGCCATAATCAACGCCCAAGTCAGCTCGGCCGGCGCCACCGGCGAGCCAACGCCTTCAGCCACCGCAATGCCGCGCTGGGTGCAGGCCGCCACATCGACGTGGCTGCCGATGCGGCCCGTCTGCGAAATCATCTTCAGCCTGGGGAGTTTTTCGATGAGCTGGCGCGTGATGTGCGTGCGCTCGCGGATCAGCACGATCACCTCGGCATCGCGCAAGCGCACCGCCAACTGCCCCAGCCCCTTGACCGTGTTGGTATAGACCTGCGCCGGATAAGCCTCCAGCCTGGCCGCGCAAGCCAGCTTGCGCACGGCGTCCTGGTAGTCGTCGAGGACGATGATGCTCATGGGTGCCGCCTCTTTCGCAAGCTGTTGATCCGGTCTTTGGTCGATCCGACCCGCTGATTTTCCAGGAAATCCTCCGCCAACGCGAACCCGCGCAACCGCCCAATGCGCGAATTTTTTCACAACCCGGCGCCGGGCAAGGCTTTCACACCCTCCCTTGCAGGGCGTGGCCCAGCCAGAGGCTGGGCCTGTTTGCGCTGTCCAAAGGCGCGCAGGCGCCTTTGGAACCGCGCCGCTCCCCCTTGTCTGGCACGCCGATCACGGTACCGGCGAGTGCGTTCAACTGCCGTGGGCAGGTTCAAAAGCTTGCCAGCCGCGCCCGGTGGCGGGTGATTTGGGCGCGCACTTGCGCGGGCGCGGTGCCGCCGAGGGTGTTGCGGGCGTTCAGGCTGCCGCGCCCGGCCAACACCACCGCGCGCACGCTTTCATCGCCTTGCAGCCGCGTGCCGGCGTCGATGAGCGCATCGAACATCGCGGCGTCGAGCGCGTTCATCTTGTCGGCGCGCGCCATGTGCAACTCGAC
>WRJY01000196.1 GCA_009778355.1 Desulfovibrionaceae bacterium
CGCAAAGGCAGCGTCTGCCGCGCAAGCAAATCCTCGCCGGGTGTCCAACCCGGCTGCGGTTTGCGCCTTGCATCCACTGCCTTTGCGGGACAACGGGCGCCATGAAAATAGTGTGAACAGGCCCTAGGCCATACAGCAAGCCACCGGCTCGCGCTACAGCCACATGGGGTTGATTGTGTTGCGCCAAGGCAAACCCTATGTGCTCGAAGCGTCGGCCACGGTGAAAACCACCCCGCTGGCCGACTGGATTGCGCGTGGCGCTGACGGGCGCTACGTGCTCAAGCGCCTGAAAACCGCCCCGCAAACGTTGACGCCGGATGCTCTGGAAAAACTGCGCGCGGCAGCTGGCGCATTCACCGGCAAGCCTTACGACCTGACTTTTGAATGGTCGGACGATCGCGTCTATTGCTCGGAACTGGTCTGGAAAATCTACGACCGGGCGCTGGGCATCGGCATTGGAAAACTACAGAAAATCAGCGAATTCAACCTCGACGCACCGGCAGTCAAACAAAAAATACGGGAACGCTATGGCGGCAAAGGCCCGCCATTGGACGAAACCGTGATTTCCCCGCAGGCCATGTTCGACTCGCCGCTGTTGACCGAAGTGGCCCGGCAATGAATGCCGTGCGTGCAGGCCCTACACTGTCGGCCCATGAACCGCCACCTGTTGCTGCTGACCCTGGCCCAGGGACTGTTTCTGGTCAACAACGTCACTTTCATCGCCATCAACGGGCTGGTGGGGCTGCAACTGGCGCCTTATGGCTGGATGGCGACGCTGCCGGTAATGGGCTACGTGGTGGGCGGCGCGATGGCCGCGCCGCTGGTGGCGCGCGCGCAGGCGCGGCTGGGGCGCAGGGGGTCGTTTCAGGTCGGGCTGCTGGTGGCGTTCGGCTCGGCGCTGCTGGCTGCCTTTGCCGCTTGGGCGCGCCTGTTTCCCCTGCTGATACTGGCGACCATGATCGCCGGTTACTACAACGCCAACGGCCAGCTTTACCGCTTTGCCGCCGCCGAACTGGCGCGCGCCGACTGGCGCGAGAAAGCGGTGTCGCTGGTACTGGCCGGCGGCCTGTTGGGCGGGGTGGTCGGCCCCAACCTGGCAAGCTGGACGCGCGCGCTGCTGCCGGCGCCTTTTGTTGGCGCCTACCTGTCGCTGGCGGCGGTGGCGATGCTGGGCCTGCTGGTGGTGAGCCTGATCGACTTTGCGCCCGCGCCGCTGGCCACTGCCACGGAGACCGCCGCCGGCAGGCCGCTGGCCCAGATCATGCGGCAGCCGGTGTTCGCCGTTGCCGCGCTGGCTGCCGCGCTGAGCTACGGCGTGATGAACCTGCTGATGGCCGCCACGCCGCTGGCGATGCAGGTGTGCGGCTTCGACTTCAAGGACACGGCGCAGGTATTGCAGTGGCACGTGATCGGCATGTACGCGCCGGGCTTTTTCACCGGCCACCTGATCCGGCGCCTGGGCGTGTTGCCGGTGATGGGCGCGGGCGTGGCGCTGAACCTGCTGTGCGTGGCCGTTGCGCTGTCGGGGGTGGAACTGCACCAGTTTTTCGTCGCGCTGCTGCTGCTGGGCGTAGGCTGGAACTTTTTGTTCACCGGCGGCACCACACTGGCGCTGCGCGCCTACCGGCCCGAAGAGAAAGACCGCGCGCAGGCGGCCATCAACTTCTGCGTGTTCGCCACCATGGCACTGACCTCGTTCGCCTCCGGCGCGCTGGTGACGACGCAAGGCTGGACCTGGCTGAACCTGGGCTCGTTGCCGGCGCTGCTGCTGCTGGCGGCGGCGCTGGCATGGCTGGCCGCGAAAAAATAGTTTGATGAAACGATTGAACCAGCTATGGCGAACCTCGACGATTCAATGTCGAGCTTTCTTGTTCGGATCGCCTCGTTTGGCCTCAAGCTCCTTGCGACGATCAACAACATGGGCAATGTAGCCGTGCGTCTCGGTGATCCGCAAGTTTTCGGCACTTCGGCAGCACGCGTCAGCGCACAGATGCTTGCTGCCACAATGCGCCGAGGTTGAGCTTGATTTGAATGGCATCGAGCGCCGCATCGATGCCGCTTGCCGTCATTGACGTTGGCTACGGTCACGATGAGCGACAACGGGGCCGGCTCCAGGCGCATACCTCGTTGGAAAAGACTGAAGCCGGCAATGGTGAATCGGCAGGCATCATAATCGGGAGCAGATCGCAATTTTTACTGGTTTTCCCCGCCGCTACAATCCGCCTTGGCTGATTGAACCAAGGGGCCAGCATGACGCGGAACCAACGGGAAAAGCATGTCCGTCCAATCTCTGTGCCGGCGTTCTTGCGCTGGCTTGTTTTTCTCGCCGCCGCCTTGTGCGTTGGCCTGCCGGTGCAAGCTGAAGTGATCGACGTCGATATTTCCGAAGTTGCCAAACTTGCCGCCAGCGGCGTGGTGGTGGTCGATATCCGCCGCGCCGAGGAATGGCGCGAAACCGGCGTCATCAAGGGCAGCAAGCGGCTGACGTATGTGGATGCGTGGGGCCGCGTCGATCCGCAATGGCTGGAAAAGATGAAGGCCATCGCGCCGCCCGGGCAGCCGGTCGTGCTGCTGTGCCGCTCGGGCGCGCGCAGCGCCGCCGCCGCGAAACAGCTCGATGAGGCCGGTTACAAGAAGGTCTATAACGCCAAGGGCGGCATCCTTGCCTGGCTCGGCGCCGGTCAGCCGGTGGCGCCGCCGGACGGCAGCCAATAATCCAGCCGCTTCTTGTGGCGCGCCGCCAGCTTTGGCACCAATTGACGCCGGTTTTTGCGCTAATTGTCGCAGCCTTTGCGCCGAAAAGCGCCAAGGCGAAAGGCAGCCGAAGCCGCCTTCCATGTTGGGTTTAAAGCCGTCAGCATGACCGTTCTGGCGGCGTCGGCTGCTCTTCGATGAAGCCTAAACTGGTCAGCCGCTCGACCGCTGTGGCCCACTTCTCGGGGCCGCCTATGAGTTTGGCGCGCTCTGAGTCGGTCATGCTGGTGGTTTGGTAGTAGCGCAGGGCTTGTTCCGTGGACCAGCTTCGCACGCATCGTGCAGCGCTACCGTGGCAACGCGGGGGTACGCGCCTTGTCGTGCGCCGAGCAGTTTCGCGCGATGGCCTTTGCGCAGTTGACGTGGCGCGAGAGCTTGCGCGACATCGAGGTCAGTCTGTCGGCACTGGACTCGACCACCATCGACCTGTGCCTGAGCCTGTTCGACTGGGCGCCGTTTCGATCTACGAAGGCAGCCGTCAAGCTGCACACGCTGCTGGATTTGCGCGGCGCCATCCCGACGTTCATCCACATCAGCGATGGCAAGCTGAAGACGCAGATTTGGTGCGCCGTGGCCACTTACGTGCTGATTGCCATCGTCAAGAAGGAGCTTGATCTGGATGCGTTGCTCTACACATGTCTACAGATCTTGTCGGTCTCGGTGTTCGAGAAGACCGAAATTTCATGCGCCTTGCGGCCCGATCGCCCTCAAACCGAACCGCACGGCGCGGCTAACCAATTGATTTTGTTCGACTTTTAACCGGACACTACTGGAAAACAGTATTGGGGCGATTCGTCAGACTCAGAACGCATCCAGCGCCAGCGCCGTCACGCTGGCGGCGCCTTCTACAATGGCTTCGCGCAGGCCGGGGGCGCGGGTGAGGATGTGGTCGGCGTAAAAGCGCGCGGTGGCGATTTTGGCTTTCATGAAGCTGGCGTCCTGGCCGGCGGCCAGTTGCTTTTCGGCGGCCAGCAGCGCGCGGCCCAGTTGCCAGCCGGCCACCAGGTTGCCGGCCAGCATCAGGTACGGCACGCTGCCGGCGTAGGCGGCATTGGGGTCGGCTTTGGATTGCGCGGCGATGAAGTTCACCGCGTCGATGAAAGCGCGGCGCGCCGCGCCCAAGCGCCGTGCCACAACCTTGGCGTCGCCGCTGCCGGCGGCGGCCAGTTGGTTTTCGGTCAGCTCGATTTGCGCGGCAATGGCCTTGGCGGTCTGGCCGCCGTCGCGCGCCGTCTTGCGGCCCACCAGGTCGTTGGCCTGGATGGCGGTGGTGCCTTCGTAGATGGTCAGTATCCTGGCGTCGCGGTAATGCTGCGCGGCGCCGGTTTCCTCGATGAAGCCCATGCCGCCGTGCACCTGCACGCCCAGGCTGGTGACTTCCAGGCTCATCTCGGTGCTGTAGCCCTTGACCAGGGGCACCATGAATTCGTAGAAGGTCTGGTTCTGCTGGCGCACCTGCGCATCGGGGTGATGGTGCGCGGCATCGTAGGCGGCGGCGGCCGTGCCGGCCATGGCGCGGCAGCCTTCGGTGAGGGCGCGCATGGTCATCAACATGCGGCGCACGTCGGGGTGATGGATGATGGCGGCGGGGCCTTTCACGCTGCCGTCCACCGGGCGGCTTTGCACGCGCTCATGGGCGTACTGCACGGCCTTTTGATAGGCGCGGTCGGCCACCGCGATGCCCTGCACGCCGACGGCGTAACGGGCGGCGTTCATCATGATGAACATGTATTCCAGGCCGCGGTTTTCCTCGCCCACCAGGTAGCCGACGGCGCCGGTTTCGATCCTCGCCGCCGTGCCGTCGCCGTATTGCAGCACCGCGGTGGGGCTGGCCTTGATGCCCAGCTTGTGCTCTATGCTGACGCAGTACACGTCGTTGCGCTCGCCCAGGCTGCCGTCCTTGTTCACCAGGAACTTGGGGCAGACGAACAGGCTGATGCCCTTGACGCCTTCGGGCGCGCCGGCCACGCGCGCCAGCACCAGGTGCACGATGTTGCCGGCCATGTCGTGCTCGCCGTAGGTGATGAAGATCTTGGTGCCGAAGATGCGGTAGCTGCCGTCGGGCCGCGGCTCGGCGCGGGTGCGCACCATCGCCAGGTCGCTGCCGGCCTGCGGTTCGGTCAGGTTCATGGTGCCGCTCCACTGGCCGGAGATGAGTTTTTCCAGATAAGTGGCTTTCAACTCGTCGCTGGCGGCGGTGAGCAGCGCCTCGATGGCGCCGTCGGTCAGCAGCGGACACAGCGCGAAGCTCAGGCTGGCGGCGTTGAGCATTTCACCGCAGGCCGCGCCGATGGTCTTGGGCAGGCCCTGGCCGCCAAAATCAGCCGGATGCTGCAAGCCCTGCCAGCCACCTTCGGTGTATTGGCGGTACGCCTCCTTGAAGCCCTTGCTGGTGGTGACCTGGCCGTCGGCCCAGGCGGACGGCGCCTGGTCGGCCTCGAAGTCGAGCGGCGCCACCACGTTCTGATTGAAGCGGGCGCATTCCTCCAGCACGGCCCGGGCGGTTTCCAGGCCGGCGTCCTCGAAGCCGGGGATGCGGGCGATTTCATCGATGCGAGCGAGGTGCTCGATGTTGAACAGCATGTCCTTGACGGGCGCCTTGTAGCTCATGGCTTTCTCGTGATGTCTTCAGTGCAACAAAAACAAAAGGGCATCGCGCGCGATGCCCCCTGGCGGAAACGCGCGCCGGTCAAAGGGCCTTGACCAGCTCCGGCACGGCCTGGAACAAATCGGCTTCCAGGCCGTAGTCGGCCACGCTGAAAATCGGCGCCTCGGCATCCTTGTTGATGGCGACGATGACCTTGGAGTCCTTCATGCCGGCCAGGTGCTGGATGGCGCCGCTGATGCCGCACGCCACGTAAAGCTGCGGCGCGACGATCTTGCCGGTCTGGCCGACTTGCAGGTCATTGGGCGCGTAACCGGCATCGACGGCGGCGCGGCTGGCGCCGATGGCCGCGCCCAGCTTGTCGGCCAGCGGAGTCATGACTTCCTGGAACTTCTCGGCGCTGCCCAGCGCGCGGCCGCCGGAGACGACGATCTTGGCCGCCGTCAATTCAGGGCGGTCGCTCTTGGCGATTTCCTGGCCGAGGAAGCTGCTCTTGCCGCTGTCGGCCACGGCCTGCACGGCCTCGACCGCGGCGCTGCCGCCAGCGGCAGCGGCGGCGTCGAAGCCGGTGGTGCGTGCGGTGATGACCTTGACCGCGTCGCCGCTTTGCACGATGGCGATGGCGTTGCCGGCGTAGATCGGACGCTCGAAGGTGTCGGGGCTGTCCACCTTGGTGACGTCGGAAATCTGGGCCACGTCCAGCTTGGCGGCCACGCGCGGGGCCACGTTTTTGCCGCTGGCGGTGGCCGGAAACAGAATGTGGCTGTAGCCGCCGGCCAGCGCCAGCACCTGGGCCGCCAGGTTTTCGGCCAGGCCGTGGGCAAAGGCGGCGCCGTCGGCGTGCAGCACCTTGGCAACGCCGACGATCTTGGCGGCGGCCTGGGCGGCGGCGGCGGCATTGTGGCCGGCCACCAGCACGTGCACATCGCCGCCGCAAGCGGCGGCGGCGGTAACGGTGTTGAGGGTGGCGCTCTTGATGGAAGCGCCGACGTGTTCAGCAATGACGAGAGCGGTCATGGTGTGCTTGTCTTTCCTGGGTGGCGTTCGTCAGATGATCTTGGCTTCGTTGCGCAGCTTGTCCACCAGGGTGGCGACATCGGGCACCTTGATGCCGGCGCCGCGCTTGGGCGGCTCGGTCACTTTCAGGGTTTTCAGGCGCGGCTTGGCATCGACGCCCAGGTCTTCGGGCTTGACGGTGTCGAGCTGCTTTTTCTTGGCCTTCATGATGTTGGGCAGCGTGACGTAGCGCGGCTCGTTCAG
>WRJY01000197.1 GCA_009778355.1 Desulfovibrionaceae bacterium
ACCAAAGCGGTGAGCTTCATCGAAGTCGCAAAAGTCAATATCCATGCGGTTCTCGTGAAGATTGCAAGCGGTCAACTGCCGTTTCTAGGGTCACACCACCTGTTGCGCGCGCAGCGCCGCGATGGCTTCCGGGTCGTAGCCGCATTCGGCCAGGATGGCGTCGGTATGCTGGCCCAGCGCGGGCACGGCGTCCATGCGCGGCTGCCAGGCGGCGGGAATGCCCGGCGGCAGCAAGGCGGGGATGGCTCCGGCGCTGGTGTCCACCTGTGTCCAGCGTTCGCGCGCGGCCAGTTGCGGATGCGCCCATACGTCCTGCATGACGCGCGCCTGCGCGTTGGCGATTTGTGCCGCCTCCAGCCGCTGCGCGATTTGCGCGGCGGTAAAGGGCTTGAACGCTTCCACGATCAGCGCGCGCAGCGCTTCGCGCGCGGCGGTGCGCAGTGTGTTGGAGACAAAGCGCGGATCACTCGCGAGTTCAGGCTGCTCCAGCACCTTGGCGCAAAACGCCTGCCATTCGCGTTCGTTCTGCAAGCCCAGCATCACCGTTTTGCCATCGCCCGCCGGAAACGGGCCGTAGGGGTAGATGGTGGCGTGCGCGGCGCCCGCGCGCGGCGGCGGCGGCGCGCCGTCGATGGTGTAGTACAGCGGAAAGCTCATCCACTCGGCCATGCTTTCGAGCATCGACACGTCGATGCGGCAGCCCTGGCCGGTCTTGCCGCGTTGCAGCAGCGCGGCCAGGATGTTGCTGTAGGCAACCATGCCGGCCGAAATGTCGGCGATGGAGTTGCCGGCCTTGGCCATTTCTTCAGGCGTGCCGGTGACCGAGAGAAAGCCCGATTCGCTTTGAATCAGCAGGTCGTAGGCTTTTTTGTCGCGGTAGGGGCCGGGGCGCTCGGGGTCGTCGCCGTAGCCGGAAATGTCGCAGACGATGAGCTTGGGGTGCGCGGGCGCGAGCGCCTGGTGCGACAGGCCCAGCCGCGCCGCCGCGCCGGGCGCGAGGTTTTGCACCAGCACGTCGGCTTTGGCGACCAGGCGCTGAAGAATTTCCTGCCCCTTGGGGTGTTTCACGTCGAGCGTGAGGCTTTCCTTGGAGCGGTTGGTCCACACGAAATGCGAGGCCAGGCCGCGCACGCGCTGGTCGTAAGCGCGCGCGAAGTCGCCGCCGCCGGGGCGCTCGACTTTGATGACGCGCGCGCCCAGGTCGGCCAACTGGCGCGTGCAGAACGGCGCGGCAATGGCGTGTTCGAGCGTGACGACGGTGATGCCTTCGAGCGGGCGCATCTCAGTTCTCCACCGCGCTTGGCGCGACCCGCGACACATGGCATTGGCGCGGCCAACATCTTCCCTTTTTGGGGGATAGGTGAACGGCTGCTACGCCCTCCTCCTCTGGGGGAGGGCAGGGGCAGGGGCCAACGGCGGTTCCATGAGCAACGGCGGCTGGCCCCCATCCCAGCCTTCCCCCAGCGGGGGAAGGAGCCAGAAAGGAAGGTCCCATTTCAAAAGCTCCGGGGCAGGCCCAGCATGTGCTCGGCCACGAAGCTGAGAATGAGGTTGGTGGAGATCGGCGCGACCTGGTACAGCCGCGTTTCGCGGAACTTGCGCTCCACGTCGTATTCGCAGGCAAAGCCGAAGCCGCCGTGAAATTGCAGGCAGGCGTTGGCCGCTTCCCAACTGGCCTTGGCGGCCAGGTATTTGGCCATGTTGGCCTGCGCGCCGCAGGGCTGGTGGGCGTCGAACAGGCGGCAGGCTTCGTAGCGCATCAGGTTGGCGGCCTCGACCTCGATGAAAGCCTCGGCAATCGGAAACTGCACGCCCTGGTTCTGCCCGATGGGGCGGCCAAAGACCACGCGCTCCTTGGCGTAGGCCGTGACCTTGTCGATGAACCAGTAACCGTCGCCGATGCATTCGGCGGCGATCAGCGTGCGCTCGGCGTTCAGGCCATCGAGGATGTACTTGAAGCCCTGGCCTTCCTGGCCGATCAGGTTTCCCGCCGGGATTTCGAGGTTCTCGAAGAACAGTTCGTTGGTCTCGTGGTTGACCATGTTGGGGATGGGCCGCACCGTCAGGCCCTGGCCAATGGCCTGGCGCAGATCGACGATGAAAATCGACATGCCCTCGGACTTTTTCTTCACCTCGGCCAGCGGCGTGGTGCGCGCCAGCAGAATCATCAGATCGGAATGCTGAATGCGCGAGATCCACACCTTCTGGCCGTTGACGACATAGCGGTCGCCCTTCTTCACCGCCGTGGTCTTGATCTTGGTGGTATCGGTGCCGGTGGTCGGTTCGGTCACGCCCATGGATTGCAGGCGCAGCTCGCCGGTGGCTATTTTTGGCAGGTACTGTTTTTTCTGCGCCGCCGAGCCGTGCCGCAGCAGCGTGCCCATGTTGTACATCTGGCCGTGGCAGGCGCCGGAGTTGCCGCCGGCGCGGTTGATTTCTTCCATGATGACCGAGGCTTCGGTCAGGCCCAGGCCCGAACCGCCGTATTCCTGCGGAATCAGCGCGGCCATCCAGCCGGCCTTGGTCAGCGCATCCACGAACTCGGCGGGGTAGGCGCGCTGCTCATCGACCTTGCGGAAGTATTCGCCCGGAAACTGCGCGCACAAATCGCGCACCGCATCGCGGATGTCCTGATGGGGTTGGGTGGTTTGGGTCATGGTGATGGTTGATGAAGTGATTCAAATCGCGCCGTGGCCTGCATCAGCAAAGCGCCTTCGCCGTCCTCGGCCCACAGCGTCAGGCTGCCATCGGCTTGCGTGGACTGGCCGCGCACGCGCAGCAGGCCGCCGCAGATCGAGGGGCGCACGGCCTTGAAGCTGTAGGCGCGCACCGCGCGGCCTGCGTTGTGCTGCTGCGCCGCTTCGAGCAGCAAGGTGGCGATCAGCGGCCCCTGCACCACCAGGCCGGGATAGCCCTCGGCCTGGGTGGTATACGGGTGGTCGTAGTGAATGCGGTGGCTGTTGAAAGTCAGCGCCGAATAGCGAAACAGCAGCGGCGTATCGGGCCGGTGCTCCACGCTCCACGCGGCATCAATTGGCGGAGCTTGCGGCGGCGCGGCTTCGCCGGGCCTGGGCGCTTCACGGTAAACGATGTCCTGCGACTCGCGCAGCAGCAACGCGCCGCCAGTGTGAACTTCGTGTTGAACCTTCACGAACACCAGCGCGCCGCCCTTGCCCTGCTTGAGGCTCACGTCCATCACGCGCGAGGTCTTGGCGGCCGGCGCGCCAAGCGTGAGCGGCTGCAAAAACTCCAACTGGCTGCCCGCCCACATGCGGCGCGGCAGCGGCACCGGCGGCAAGAAACCGCCGCGCGCGGGGTGCCCGTCCGGCCCCAGCCCGTTTTGCGGCGCGACCGGCAGAAAGTAGCACCAGTGCCACAGCGGCGGCAGCGCCTGCCCGGCCTGCCATGCCTGCCCGTCATTGCGCAGCATCGCGGCCACGGCGCTGGCGGTCCAGGGCGAGAGCCATTCGTCGTGCGTCTCGGCGCGGCCAATCCAGCTTCGCAGGTGATCGAGATTCAAGGCTTCAGTCATGAACGGGGAATCTATCTCCGGCGCCAGCGCTGCGGGTCAGTGAATGACTAACCCCCTCTTTTGCAAAAACGAATGCCGCTTTGCCCGGTGTTCTGGCACCCTTCAACCCTCAATTGACACACATCACCATGGACCAAGCATCACTGGCAGCGATCCGCGAAGCGGCGCTGGACTACTTTTCGCGCAGCGGCAGCATCCGGCGCTGCCGCGCGCTCGTCGAATCACCGGCTGAAGGCGCGCCGCGCCATGAGGCGCCGGGCTGGGCCGATCTGGCCGCGCTGGGCTGGCCCGGCATGTTGGCGCCCGAATCGGCGGGCGGCCTGGCCTTTGACCTGGCGGGCGCCGCCGAAGTGTTGCGCGCCGCCGGCGAGCACGCCGCGCCCGAGCCGCTGCTGGCGGTGGCCGGCCTGAGCGCGCTGCTGCTGCGGCAGCTCGACGGCGAGCCGGCGCGCGCGCTGCTCGAACAACTCGTTGCCGGCAACAGCCTGCCCGCGCTGGCATGGCAGGAAAGCGCCGGGGACTTGAGCGATGTGCCGCTGGAATGCGGCGTCGAGATCAACGCCCAGGGCGCATTGCTGCAAGGCGAAAAGCTGATGGTGATTCCCGGCGCGGCGGCCAGCGGCTGGCTGGTGTCGGCGCGCGGCGACGACGACACGGCGCTGCTGTGGGTGCCGCGCGGCACTGCCGGCGTGACCGAAATCCTGACCCGTCTGGTGGACGGCGAATACGCCGCCACGCTGCGCTTCGAGCGCGTGGCCCTGCCGGCCAGCGCGGTGCTGGCGCAAGGCGCGGCGGCGCGCGAGGCCCTGCGCCGCGCGCTGGCCGGCGGCCTGATCCTGCAAGCCGCCGAACTGGCTGGCGCGGGCCAGGCGATGCTCGATCAAACTCTGGCCTACCTGCGCACGCGCGTGCAGTTCGGCAAGCCGATCGGCAGCTTTCAGGCCTTGCAGCATCGCGCGGTGGACATGTTCATCCACCTCGAAGTGGCGCGCGCCACGCTGGCCGAAGTGCTGGCGCTGACTGGTGACGCCGGCCTGGGCATCGAGCGGCTGGAGGCCGAGGCCAGCCGCGTCAATGCGCGCTGCACGGCGGCGGCCTTGCAGGCATCGCGCTCGGCGGTGCAACTGCACGGAGCCATCGGCTACACGCAGGAGTGCGACCTGAGCCTGTTTTACAAGCGCACGCTGCGGCTGTCGGCCTGGCTCGGCAACGTGACCGCGCATCAGCGGCGCTATGCCTTGCTGGCCGAAACCGGCGCGCGCGCCAGCCAGCCGGCGGTCTGGAGCGGCGAATTTCCGCGCCGCGCCGACTGGAGCGCAATGTCCGAGGCCGACTTCCGCGGCATGGTGCGCGCCTTTTTGCAGCAGCGTTACCCGGCGCATCTGCGCTACCTGTCGCACCGCGCACGCTGGAGCGAGACGCGCGAGTGGTACCTGACGCTGTCGGCGCAGGGCTGGATCGCGCCCGCGTGGCCGCAGGCGCACGGCGGCATGGGCCTGCCCGCCGACAAGCTGATCGCGTGGATCGAGGAACTGGAGCAATACGGCGTGGCGCGCCCGCCCGACCAGGGCATCGTCATGATCGGGCCGCTGCTGATCCAGCACGGCACGCCGCAGCAGCAGCAGCGTTTTCTGCCGCGCATTCTGAGCGGCGAGCACGTGTGGTGCCAGGGCTACTCCGAACCCAACGCGGGCTCCGACCTGGCGGGCCTGCGCACCGAGGCCGTGGCCGGGCGCGACGCGGCGGGCGAGCACTTCATCGTCAACGGCCAGAAGATATGGACCACGCTGGCGCAGGACGCCAATCACATCTTCATGCTGGTGCGCACCGACAAGGAGGCCAAGAAACAGGAGGGCATCAGCTTTCTGCTGTGCGACTTGCGCACGCCGGGCATCACGATCCGGCCCATCCGCACGCTGGCCGGCGAGGAGGAATTCTGCGAAGTGTTTTTCGACAACGTGCGCGTGCCTGCCGACAACCTCGTCGGCAGGCTCAACGGCGGCTGGAGCATCGCCAAGGCGCTGCTCGGCTTCGAGCGCATCTTTCTGGGCAGCCCCAAGCAGTCGCAATACGCACTGGGGCAACTGGCGCGGCTGGCCGGCGCGCGCCGGCTGTTCGCCGACCCGCTGTTTGCCGCGCGCTACACGGCGCTGCGGCTCGACGTGGCCGACCTGGCGGCGGCCTACACCGGCTTTGCCAACATCGTTAAGGCCGGCCAGCCCCTGCCCGCGTCGGTGTCGCTGCTGAAAATATGGGCCAGCGAAACCTACCACCGCATCGGCGCGCTGCTGGTCGAGGCCAGCGACGAGCAGGGCGCCGCCGCCGGCGACCAGGATCTGGACGGGCAGCCCTTCAACGCCCTGTCACCGCTGATCGGATCGACCTCGGCCATGATCTACGGCGGGACGAACGAAATTCAGCGCAACATACTGGCAAGGCAAATGCTGGGGCTCTAACGCCGAGGCGCGTCAAAGCGCGCCGCGCGCCGCTCGACGTTGGCGCGCACCGCCTCGGTCTGGTTGGGGCTGCCGATCAGCGCCTTTTGCTCGGCTGACTCGGCCAGCAGCACATCGGCCACGCTCTGGCCCGTGGCGGCGTTCAGCAGGCGCTTGCCGGCGCGGATCGCATCCGGGTTTTTCTGCGCGATCTCGCGCGCCAGCGCCAGCGCATCGGCCAGCGGATCGGCGGCCACGCGCGTTGCCAGGCCCAGCGCGACCGCTTCCGCGCCGGAAAAAACGCGGCCCGTGTAGGTCAACTCGCGCACCACGTCGCCGCGCGCCAGCTCGCGCATCAGCGCCATGCCGCCCATGTCGGGCACCAGACCCCACTTGATTTCCATCACCGACATCCTGGCGTCCGGCGCGACCAGCCGCACGTCGGCCCCCAGCGCCACCTGCAAGCCGCCGCCGAAGGCAACGCCATGCACCGCCGCTATCACCGGCGCCGGCACCTCGCGCCAGACCATGACGGCGTACTGCGCGGCGTTGCACAGGCCATGCGTGCGTTCGAGCAAGTCCTTGCCGGCCAGGTTTTCGCCGATCGCGCCGACGCCGCGGGCTTGCATGCGCTCGAAGGACTGCATGTCCAGCCCGGCGCAAAAAGCCTTGCCGCGCCCGGCCAGCACCACCGCGCGCACGCTTTCATCGCTCTGCAGCCGCGTGCCGGCGTCGATGAGCGCATCGAACATCGCGGCGTCGAGCGCGTTCATCTTGTCGGCGCGCGCCATGTGCAACTCGAC
>WRJY01000198.1 GCA_009778355.1 Desulfovibrionaceae bacterium
GTGCGCCACCCCTCCGAGGTGGTGCAGCCGGGGCAGGAAATCACCGCCAAGATTCTCAAGTTCGACACCGACAAGAACCGCGTCAGCCTGGGCCTCAAGCAAATGGGCGACGACCCCTGGCTGGGCGTGGCGCGCCGTTACCCGCAAGGCACGCGCATGTTCGGCAAGGTCACCAACATCGCCGACTACGGCGCCTTCGTCGAGCTGGAGCCGGGCATCGAGGGCCTGGTGCACGTCTCCGAAATGGACTGGACGAACAAGAACGTCGCCCCCAGCAAGGTGGTTTCGATGGGCGACGAGATCGAGGTCATGGTGCTCGAAATCGACGAGGACAAGCGCCGCATTTCCCTGGGCATGAAGCAGTGCCGCGCCAACCCGTGGCAGGAATTCGCGCAGAACACCAAGCGCGGCGACCGCGTCAAAGGGCCGGTCAAGTCCATCACCGACTTTGGCGTGTTCGTCGGCCTGGCCGCCGGCATCGACGGCTTGGTGCACCTGTCCGACCTGTCCTGGAACGAGCCGGGCGAAGCGGCCGTGCGCAACTACAAGAAGGGTCAGGAAGTCGATGCCATCGTGCTGGCCGTCGATGTGGACCGCGAGCGCATCAGCCTGGGCATCAAGCAGCTTGACCAGGATCCGTTCACCACCTTCGTCACCGTCAACGACAAGGGCCAGACAGTGACCGGCAAGGTCAAAACCGTCGATGCCCGCGGCGCCGAAATCGACCTCGGCAACGATGTGGTGGGCTACCTGCGCGCCTCCGAGATCAGCCGCGACCGCGTCGAGGACGCCAGCCAGGTGCTGAAGGTGGGCGACGAAGTGAGCGCCGTGGTCGTCAACGTCGATCGCAAGTCGCGCAACATCCAGTTGTCGGTCAAGGCCAAGGACGCCGCCGACCAGCAGGAAGCCATGGCCAGCCTGAGCCAAAGCAGCGGCAGCGCCGGCACCACCAGCCTGGGCGCCCTGCTGCGCGCCAAACTGGACCACGGCGACAAGTAACGCGCCAGACGGGCCGCCGCCACGGCGCGGCGGCCCGGCGTTTCAGACTTTCGCGCCATGACCCGATCCGACCTCGTGGAACTGCTGGCCGAGCGTATCGGCCAGTTCACGCACCGTGACGCCGACGCCGCCGTCAAGACCATCCTCGACGCCATGAGCGCCGCCCTGACGCGCGGCCACCGGATCGAGATTCGCGGCTTCGGCAGCTTTTCCATCAACCGGCGCCCGCCGCGCATGGGCCGCAACCCGCGCACCGGCGACAGCGTGTACATCCCCGAGCGGCGCGTGCCGCACTTCAAACCCGGCAAGGCGCTGCGCGAAGCCGTGGGCGCCCAGCCGGTTGACGGCGCCGATTAAAATCTTCGCTGGCGCCGCTCCCCGGCGCCAGCCTTCAAGAAGATTCATGACCAAGTTCGTCCGGCTGCTGAAGTGGATACTGAAGGCAGCCGTTTTTTTTGCCCTGCTTGCCTTCGCGCTGAACAACCAGCAGGACGCCACCGTCCGCCTGCTGTTCGGCTATCAGTGGCGCGCGCCCATGACGCTGATCGTGCTGGCCGCCTTCGCGCTCGGCATGGTGGTGGGCGTGCTGGGCATGTTGCCCGGCTGGTGGTCGCGCCGCCGGGCGGCAGCAGCCTCCGCGTCGGAAACCACTCCCGTCGAACTCGCCCCCGCCGACGACACACTGGCCGCGCCGCTTCATGGAGTTTGACCTCAGTTGGTTCCTGCTGGGACTGCCGGTCGTGTTCGCGCTCGGCTGGTTCGCATCACGGCTGGATCTGCGCCAGTTGCGCATCGAAAACCGGCAAGCGCCCAAAGCCTATTTCAGGGGTCTGAGCTACCTGCTGAACGAACAGCAGGATCAGGCCATCGACGCCTTCATCGAAGCCGTGCAGCGCGACCCCGACACGTCGGAGCTGCACTTCGCCCTCGGCAACCTGTTTCGCCGCCGCGGCGAATACGAACGCGCCGTGCGCGTGCACGAACATCTGCTGTCGCGCGCCGACCTCAGCAAGAACGAACGCGAACGCGCCCAGCACGCGCTGGCGCAGGACTTTCTCAAGGCCGGCCTGATCGACCGCGCCGAACGCGCCTTGCGCCAGCTCGCCGGCACGCGCTACCAGTCACAAGCCTGGCTGACACTGCTGTCGCTGTACGAACGCTCGCGCGACTGGGCGCAGGCCGCCGACATTGCCCGCAGCCTGCAACAGGCGGGCGAAGGCGACTTCACTGCGCGGCTGGCCCACTACCAATGCGAACTGGCCGCCAGCGCCTTGAACAAGAACAAGGACCCGGCCGCCGCGCGCCAGTTGTTGCAAGACGCCATCCGCAACGCCCCCGACGCCGCGCGGCCCCGCATCCAGCTCGCCGGCCTGCTGGCCGGTCAGGACGATCTGCCCGGCGCATTCGAGCAACTGGCCCAAGTTGAGCAACACGCCCCGCAAGCCATCGCCCTCATCGCCAGCGAACTGGTGCGCATCGGCCAGGCCACCGGCCAGCTTGCCCGCGCCGCCGGCCTGCTGCGGCGCAGCTACGCCGCCGCACCCTGCATCGACGTGGCCAACGCCATCGTCCAGGCCGACATCGCCACCGGCGTGCCGCTGCCGCAAGCGCGCGAAGGCTACATCCGCCACATGACGCAAGAGCCATCGCTGATCGCCGCCACCCGCTGGCTCAGCCACGAGCCGTTCGCGCAGGAAAACGCGCACCCCGTCGTACAACGCTCGCTGGAACACGCCACCCGCCCACTGACCCGCTACCGCTGCGCCGCCTGCGGCTTCGAGGCCCAAGGCTACTTCTGGCAATGCCCCGGCTGCCAAGCCTGGGAAAGCTTTCCGCCCAAGCGGATCGAAGAGCTGTAAACGCGCCCACTGCCAAATAGCATCCAAATGAATCGCTGATAGAATTTGACACGAGTCCATGCGAAACTTGGGTCGAGGTTCCCAAGAGCGCCTGAATCAAACAACAAACCCGTTCCTCCGAGGAGAAATCCATGAAACTTTGCAACCGCGTTCCGAACGCCATCGCGGTCCCCTGTATTCTTGCAATGGCGCTTGCCGCCACGACCGGGCTCAGCGGCTGTGCCACGGAAACCTCCACGGCGCTGCCGGTGCAGCAAGCACAAAGCGTCAGCAGACCTTACAACGGCGTGCGCACGCCTATCGCCGTGGGCAAATTCGACAACCGTTCGAGTTACCTGCGCGGTATTTTCTCCGATGGTGTGGACCGCCTCGGCGGGCAGGCCAAAACCATCCTCATCACCCATTTGCAGCAAAGCAACCGTTTCAACGTGCTGGATCGCGACAACATGAGCGAGATCAAGCAGGAAGCATCGATCAAAGGCCAGGCGCAGCGCCTCCAAGGCGCCGATTATGTCGTGACCGGCGACGTCACCGAATTCGGCCGCAAGGAAGTGGGCGACCAGCAATTGTTCGGCATTTTGGGGCGTGGAAAATCGCAAATCGCCTACGCCAAGGTCAGCCTCAACATCGTCAATATCGCCACGTCGGAAGTCGTCTTTTCCAGCGCCGGCGCGGGCGAATACGCCTTGTCCAACCGCGAAGTGATCGGCTTTGGCGGCACTGCCAGCTACGACTCGACGCTCAACGGCAAAGTGCTCGACTTGGCTGTGCGCGAGGCGGTTGACAAGCTGGTCGAGGGTATTGACAGCGGCGCGTGGAGACCGCAGGCCCAATAACTCAAAAAACAAAATCATGCAAACATTAACCAAGATACGGCCCTTGTGGGCCGCGATGGCGGCCAGTTGCGCCCTGGCCGGTTGTGCCACGACGCAGCCGCTATACCAGTGGGGCAGCTACCAATCACAGGTGCACAACTATTTTCAGGGCGAAGCCCCAGAGGGGCAAATCGAGGCCCTGGAGCGCGACTTGCAAAAAATCAAGGCCAGCGGCAGCGCCATCCCGCCGGGCTACCACGCGCAACTGGGCTTGCTTTACCTGCACGCCGGCAAGGACGATCAGATGGTTCAGCAGTTCCAGACCGAAAAGGCATTGTTCCCTGAATCCGCGCCCTACATGGACTTTTTGCTCAAATCTGCCAAGAAAGAAGGAGCGCAACAATGATTCAACGCTGCCTCACCCTTCTTTTGCTGCTGGCTGCCGTGAGCCTTTTTGCCGGCTGCGCCGCAGCGCCGCAGCGCCCGGACTATTCCGCCTTCAAGCAAAGCCAGCCGCGCTCCATTGTCGTCTTGCCCCCTCTCAACGAATCGCCCGACGTCAAGGCTACTTACGGCGTTCTGTCGCAGGTGACTTATCCGCTGGCCGAAGCGGGATATTACGTTCTGCCAGTGGCCCTGGTCGCTGAAACCTTCAAGCAAAACGGGCTGGACAACCCCGGCGACATTCACCAGGTGCCGGCAGCCAAACTGAGCGAGATATTCGGCGCCGATACTGCCCTCTACATCGTCGTCAAGGACTACGGGACGCGCTACAAAGTGCTCGACAGCGTGGTGACCGTTGCCGCCAGCGCCACCCTGGTGGACCTCAAAACCGGCGCCACGCTCTGGACCGGCAGCGCCAGCGCATCCAGCCAGGAAGGCGGCAACAACGGCGGCGGCCTGCTCGGCCAATTGGTGGCGGCAGCCCTCAAGCAAATCATCAACAGCGTGCAAAAAGACGCCGCCTACCCCATCGCCGGCATAGCCAGCCAGCGATTGCTTTCCGCGGGCGGCCCCGCCAGCATCCTCTACGGACCGCGCTCGCCGAAATTCGGCTCGGACTACTGACAAGTCCGTAATTAAAGAGACATTTATTGAGCCAACACAGGCGGCGATAGTCCAATAAGGCATGAAACGAGATGGCCGGGTACTCGATCGCAAGACGCTGGAAGAATTTCGGGTGTTGGCGTTGCGCCGGGTACGGGAGGGCGAAAAGCCATCGCAGGTGGTCAAATCGCTGGGCATGCACCGTACCTCGCCTCGATCTATCGATGGCTTGCCGCGACAGCCAGGCCGGGCAAAGGCGAGCGGGCGCTCAAGAGCAGACCGGCCACGGGGCGGCCCCCGAAACTCACGCCAGCGCAGCAGCGCCAGGTATCGCGCTGGATCAATGGTCGAGACCAGCGCCAGTACGGTCTGGACTTTGGGTTGTGGACGCGCCAGATCGTGGCCACGCTGATTGAGCAAAAGTTCGACATTCGCCTGGGCGTAACCGCCGTGGGCCGATTACTGTCGCGGTTGGGCCTGACGGTGCAAAAGCCCTTGCAACGCGCGTATCAGCGCGATCCTCAAGCCATTGAGCGCTGGCAACGCGAGAGTTATCCGGCCATCGCGCGGTAAGCCCGGCAAAGTGGAGCGGAAATTTATTTCTGGGACGAGTCAGGCTTTCGGGCCGACACGGTCCATGGCAAGACCTGGGCGCCCAAGGGAAAACTCCGGTGGTACGGCGGCCAGGGCAGCGTCAGTCGATCTCGGCGACTCCGGCGGTCAACGCCAAGGGGGTTTCTGGTTTGTCACCTACCAAGGCGCCTTGAACGCGGAACTGTTCATCGCGCTGCTCAAGAACATGATGAGAAACCGCGCCCAACCGGTGCATCTGGTCATCGACGGCCTGACGGCGCACAAGAAGGCCAACGTGCGCGAATACGTTGCCTCGACCCAAGGCAAGCTGACCGTGCATGTGCTGCCCGGTTATGCACCGGAGTTTGAACCCGGACGAATTGGCATGGAGCCACGTCAAGCGCACTGGCGTGGCGCGCAATCCGTTGTGCGCGGGCGAAAAGCTGAGTTTGCGTATTGAGCAGCAACTGCGCGAGGTGCGCAAGAATCGTCGCCTCGTGCGCTCATTCTTCGAGGCTCCTTCTGTCTCCTATATTTCGGGCTGATGAGTAAAAGGGGTGGGGATGAGTACCAGATGGCGCTCACCGGCGCAGGCGGGCAAATGCCGCCAGCTCCCAACTGCGCATGGCCAGCACCAGGGTGTAGCCCTCGACCTCGGCGGCCTTGAGCTTTTGGTCGGCCTGGTGCTGCTGCGCGAAGTCTTGCGCCAGGCGTTGCAGCCGTTCGACGAACGAGGGCGCCAGCGCGCGGCTGATGGTGCCGTGCACCAGTTGCAGGTGTTCGCCCTCGCGCTCGAAGCCGCCGCCGAAATAGTCCAGCACCACGTGCTCGCGAAAGTACTGCATCACCGGCCCGTGCGGACGCCAGCGGAAGGTCTTGGCCACCTTCAGGCGGTAGCGGTTGAGCGGTTTCAATTCGATGATGCCGACGCGGTCCAGCCGCGCCAGGTACTTGATGACCTCGGCTGCGCCCAGACGGTAGGCGGCGGTGATCTGCTCCAGCGTCCAGCCGCTCAGTACGTTGATGGCCACCAGCAGCAGCTTTTCGTCCTGCACCACGGCGCGTTCCTGTTCAGCCGTCAATTCCTTGAGCAGCGGCTGCGCGTCGGCCACGCGGCGCGCCAGTTCGGCAAAGTCCAGCTTCAGGGCGCGGCAGATGGCGTCCACGCGCGACAGCGGCATGTCGCCCCTGGCCAACATGCGCTTGACGCTGGATTCGGCCATGCCCAGCGCGCGCGCCAGGTCGGCGTAAGTCATCTGGGCGGCCTTCAACTCTTTCTTGACGGCGGCGACGAGGTCAGCGGTGGTGCTCATGGTGCGGATTAGGGTCTGTTCACACTATTTTCATGGCGCCCGTTGCCCCGCAAAGGCAGCGTCTGCCGCGCAAGCAAATTCTCGCCGGGTGTCCAACCCGGCTGCGGTTTGCGCCTTGCATCCACTGCCTTTGCGGGGCAACGGGCGCCATGAAAATAGTGTGAACAGG
>WRJY01000199.1 GCA_009778355.1 Desulfovibrionaceae bacterium
GCACCGAGATCGTTGACCGCAACGAGAAGATCAACGTGCATGGGTGGAGAACGGAGGAGGTCGATCTCGATGAGACCATCACCATCCACCAGAATCGCAAGGAGCGGGTGGACCACAACGAGACCATCTCGATTGGCGACAACCGCACCGAGGACGTGGGGATCAATGAGAAAGTTGGCGTCGGTAAAAACCAGAGCCTGACGGTTGGCGCCAACCGCGATAAAACCATAGGCAGCAACGAAAAAGACAAGATCGGCAAAAACTGGTCGATCAAGGTCGGCAAAATGAAAACCGAGACCGTCGCCATCGGGTACTTGCAAAATGTGGGTGTGTTCAAGATGGTCAATATTGGCGCGGCCTACAACGTCAATGTAGGCGCCACGATCTTCACGAACGCGGGCATCACGCGAACAGACAACACGGGACAGAATCACACCGCCACCGTGGGCAAGCAATACATGCTGACGGTGGGCCCCGAATCCCGCGACGGTGGCAATCAGTCCATCCTCATCATGGAGCCTGACAGCATCACACTGCAGGTAGGAGCAAGCAAAATGGTGCTCAAGGCTGACGGCACTGTCACGATCGATGCGGAGATCATGGAGTTTTCAGCCAAGCAATACATTCAGGATCGTGCTGGCACGATTCGCAAAAATTGAAATCGAGACCGGGGATTGCCATGAGTCCATCGAACGTGACGGCGATATTCCAGGAAGAAGCGCGCGCGGCGGAACCATTTTGGAGCGTAGTTGCCGAAGTCCTGGGCGATGGCTTTCTGCGGATCGGCTCTGGCAGCGGCGTTCGGCGCGCCATGTTGGCCACGCATGTTCCGCCGGTTTTGCCCGGTCAACACGTCTTGGTCATGCCCGGCGCCAAGGACATGCCGGCGCTCGTGGTCGCCGCTTACCCGCCGGAAGGGCAAATGGGCGGCCTGCCACTGAGCTACGAGCCAGGCAGCGGCACGCTGGAAATCAGGGGAGTGAAGATCAAGCTGGTCGGCCAGCGCGAAGTGGTCGTCGAGTGCGGCGACGCTTCTTTCGTCGTCAGCGAAGATGGCGCAGTTCAGACGCGGGGCGATCGGATACTATCTGCCGCCATGGAAACCAATCGAATCGAGGGCGGTTCCATTGAATTCAACTGACACGGCCATTCGTCACGCGTTGCCCGCGCCGCTTGAACATCTGCTCGAACCGCAGATCGAGCGGGCGGTGTTTGCGTACCGCAAGCGTGGCCGTTCTCTCGATCGCGGATGGCAAAGCCTGCGGGCGCTGAAAGTGCTCGAACAGCCCATTGAAACGCTGTTGGAAAGCGCCCGTTACTACGGCGCGCAGGCGCTGGAAAAAGCGGCTGCGGCGCGCGCCGGCGCGTCCGTCGACGACGCGGACGCAGCCGCGTTTGTCCTGACGGCGATGGCGCAGGCGCTCGATTCACTCGTCCATTCCAGCGACAACATATCGATGAAGTGTTACGCGGCGCACCCGCGCGCGGTTCGAGATGCGCTCTGGTTTTATGGTCAAGCGCCGGTTTGCGAGACCTTGTTGGCGCAACCCGACGCCGCCCTGCAACTGCTGGGAATCGAGTTGACTGGCCGCATGACGCAGCAGCATCTGATCCCGCGCATCGCGATAGCCGAGGCGCCGCAGACCGTCAGGTTGCAAACCCTTGGACTGCTGGACGCTCTTGGCCGCAGCGCGCCAAAGGAAATCACCGCATGGCTGACAAGCAGTGACGCGAAACTCTTGCGCATTGCGCTGGACTTTTTGCTGACCACGGGTATCGCGGTCCCCGAGTCTGCGCTGACCGCTGCCTTGCAAGCGGGTTTGAAACAGGAACTGGAAGATGAAGTCGATGCCGCATGCGCGCTTGTGTGCATTCACCGCCCGCCGTCCGAAGCCAGCCAGGCGTTGGCCGCTGTTCCGTTGCCAGCAGACCTGCGGCTGCGCTGCACCGCGTTCCTGGGCAGTCCGGGCCTTCTTCTTGACGCGCTCGCGCAAATCGACCAGCAGGAAGTTTCGCTGTCGCACGAGCAAAAAAATTTCTTGCGGATGACATTGGGCGAAATCCCCGCCGACCTCGCCGACACCCATGGCACGCAGGCGGCGCGCGGCAATGCGCTGCGCAAGCTGGCAGCCAGCGTGTTTGAGCGCAACGGTTGCGCGAACATTGCGCCCGTGCAGCTTGCCGGCTGGTCGCGGGAACTGCTGGCGGGGCCGTTGTGGCCGCTGGAACAAATCAGGCTGCGCGGCGGCCGGCCATGGCGCAAGGCGCTGGACTGCGACCTGATGCTGGAAGCGTCGCACCGGATGCGCCGATGGCTGTATGCGGAATATGCGGTCGTGACCGGCAGGGCGTTTCCGCTGGCGGCGGATGATCGCGCCTCGCGCCAAATCGAAGTCCTGGAAACACTGAAAAGCCTCCATGAGCTGCTCGATCTTCAATAGCGCTCCGTTCCAGGCGATCAGCTTTTCGCACGAGTCGCCGGCGGGCCAGATGGTTCAGATCCTGCTCGTCAAGGGTACTTGGGCGCTGTCCTCGGGCCGCCTTGCGCCGCCGCAACGGCAGGCGCCGATCTGGATGCGCGATGAAACCGTGGCGCTGGGCGCGCTGGATTTGGATCCCGTGCAGCGGCAAGTCATCGCCGGACGGGAAGGCCAAGCGTGGCTGCGCTATGAATCGGACCTTGTTCCGCCCAAGCCGCGTTTTGACCTGATCATCAACGCGTGGGTTCAGCGCAAGGGACGAACATTTTTCGAACTGCCCGGCGCGGTCGATTTTCAGGGGCAGCGTCTTTTGAGCCTGAACGCCTTCGCTCCGCGTATCTGGGGTTCCGGCGTCCTCTCGCCAATCATCAAGGCGGCGAAAGCGCCGGTTGCCAAGGTGCCGGCGTTCAACGTCTTTGCATTCGGCGGGCCGGCCAATCGCGCCGTGGCTGCTGGCAGTGGCGCCCAGAAGCCGGTTGCCGAACGCAAGCACTGGCCCGCCAATCAGGACGGCATGGGTTATTGCACCGAAGCCATGGGCGTGGCCGGCGTTGCCTTGCCTTGGCTGGAAACGCCGGGGCGGCCGATCAGGCAGTGGAACGACCGCCCGCCAGTAGCGGCGCTGGGACATGCCAGCCGCGCCGATCAGCCGCGCCGGGCGCTGCAAGGCACGGTCAATAAGGAATCCAGCGCCTTGCCGGCCGATTTTGACCCGCGTTACTACAACGCCGCTCCGCCGGAACTGCAACTGCTTCAGCGGCCCCGGCCTGGCGACAAGGTGGAACTGCTCAATCTCAGCCGCGATGGCCACTGCGCGTTCGGCTTTCCGTCCGTCACCCTGCAAGCGATGGGCGAAGAGCGCGGCGGCCGCCGGCATGCGCCGGCGCCGTTGCACTGGGATACGCTGCTGATCGAACCCGAAGAAGACCGCGCCTGTCTCGTATGGCGCGCTCAATTGGCTGATCCCGGGCGCAAGCTGGCCGGCTTCACGTTGATGATCGAGCCTGGACCCATGGCATGACGGCAGCGGTCCAGTCTTCTCATTGGCGCATCGAGGCGGCCGGGGCAGTGACCGCGGTCGGTACGCGCGGCTGGCAAAGCGCGGCCTCGTGGGCGGCTGGCGTCCGGCGGCACCGTCGTCAAGTCATGGAGGCAGTCGGACGCCAACCCGTCACGGTAGCCGCTTGCCCGGAGGTGGCTGGTAATACCCAGGGTACTGAGCGGCTGGCGCGGTTGCTGGCCGTGGCGCTGGCCGATCTGCTCATGCCAGGCGGCCAGATGCCGGCAGCATGCCCGCCGTTTCCGCTGGTGCTGCTGGCTCTGCCGCAAACGCTCAATGACGCCGCCGGCGCCAAGGTATGGGACCAAGCCAGGCAACTGCTGGCCTCTTACGGCTTTGCCGGCGTGTTCGATAACGCTCACTGCTACCTGTTCCTGCAAGGCCCGGCGGGGGGAATGCGCGCGCTGGGGTCCCTGTTCGCGCAAGGCCGGTCAGACAAAAACCCGACCGTGCTGGCTGGCGTGGACAGCCTGGTTGACCTCCAACGCCTGTGCGCCGACTACGCGGGCGAGCGCCTGATGACGCGGGACAACTCCGAAGGCTGGATCGCCGGCGAAGCAGCCGCGGCGGTGCTCTTGCATCCGGTCGCGGATACGCGGGCCGAAGACGATCGCCACTGGGTATTGCACCGCCCCTGCGTGGTGAAAGGCCAGGCGCCGCATCTGGATAAAGCCAAGGCGCCGCCGCCGCAAGCCATGGCCCAGGCGCTCGATCAGGCGCTACAAAACGCCGGCTGGCGGGGCAATCACGTGGGGCGCCTGCTTTCCGATCACGACGGTTCAGCGTGGCGCGCGCGCATCCATGCCGACGCGCGCCGGCGCGCTGGCGGCGGCCTGGATGCCGCCGAATGGCTGCCCGCTGCCGTGACCGGCCAAGTCGGCGCGGCCACCGCGCCGCTGCACTGGGCGCTGGCGGCCTGGCGGCTGAAAGTCGATGCGCGCCCGCCCAATTCCGTGATGTCGAGCGTTTTGGACGATGGCCCCTGGGCCGCCGCCGTGGCGCTCGAGCGCAGTTTGCGCGGGAGCCGCTAGTCATGGGCACGACCGTATTTCACGGCGATGACGGGGCAATCACGCAAAAGGCCGACGCGTGGACATACGACCCGGTAGCGCCGGTCTTGCTCAAAAGCGATGGCGACCCCGGAGTAGCGCCGCACAGCAACACCAGCGAAAAAATCTGGAACGCCCTGTCCTCGATATTCGAGAGCGGGGTGGAATTTGCAAACCGCTTTAGCGCGATGGACGTGGGCCAGCACGCTCTGCAGGTCCTGGTAGGCTGGCCTACCGAGGTGCGCGACCACCCCAACGGCTTTTTGAGTTGGGCCAAGGAAGTGTTCCACGAAGCCGGGGAGATGGTCCACCACGGCGTCGAGACAGCCGTCAACTCCATCATGCAGATGCTCTCGCCGGAGCTAAAACAAGCCATCGACAACGGCGAAGAAATCCTCAAGGGCATGAGCACGGAGGACTTCAAGGAAGCGGCTGCCGAAAAGCTGCAAGAACTCCTGGAAATGCTCAAGGATCCCAGCACCTACGCGGGCCTGGCCGTTACGCTGGCGGCCACGGCGGTGCAAGGCGTGCCCGTAGTCGGCCAAGTCGTGGGCGGAGCGGTGGCTGTCCAGCGGATCGCCAACCTGGGAGAGGCGGGCATCCAGGCCACCAAGGAGATCAAGGACATCATGTCCACCTGGGGCCAAAAAATGACCCCCGAACAGATGGCCGAGGCCCGCAAGAAGCTGGCCGCCTGGATGCTTGGCGTAGGCTTTGCTCTGCTAGCCGCCCTCGTGGGCAAGGCGATCAAGTTTGCGCGCAACGCAAAATCCAAAAAGATAAACGACCACACCAGTGAAGCGCACAGCAACAAGGCTTCGGCGGAGAAGTCCCCTTGTGCTTGCGCCCTACCCAACCCCGTACTGATCGTCACCGGCGAGAAGTTGCTGGAAGAAACCGATTTCGAGCTGCCCGGCCCCATCCCCCTGGTCTGGCGCAGGCGCTACCGCTCCGGCGATCAGGAAAGCGGCCCTTGGGGCGCTTGTTGGAGCCATCCGTTGTGGATGGAATTGCGCCTGGGGCCGGCAGGCGTCATCTGGCGCGACGAACAAGGCCGGCACGTGCGGCTGCCGCGCTTGCAGCCCGGTCAGAGCCACTTTGAGCTGCGAGAAGCGCTGACCCTGCACCGTCTCGATGAAACCCGCTGGAGTCTGGAATTCAAGACCGGCCTCACCCTGCACTTCAGGCAAAGCCATGCGGACGCCTGGCGGCTGCCGCTGCTCGAACAAAGCGACCGCAACGGCAACCGCGTGCAACTGCACTGGCAAAGCGCCAGCGCCGCCGCTGGCGAATTTGCCCCGCCCGTATTGAGCGGCATCACCGACAGCGCCGGCCGCCGCCTGCAACTGCACTGGCAGGACCAGCGTCTGCGTCAGGTGCATCTGCTCGCCCGTGGCGGCGTCAGCCACGAACTGGCCAGCTACACCTATGACGAACGCGGTCAACTGATTGCCAGCCACCGCGGCGGTCAACCCTGGCGCCAATACGCCTGGCGCTCGGGCGTGCTGGTGGGCTACCGCAAAGGCAACGGCGCGCGCTACTTTGCCGACTACGACGCCGAAGGCCCGCACGGTCGCGTCCTGCGCTCGTGGTGCGCCGACACCGGAGAAAGCCACCGCTTCCGCTACGAGTTCAGCGAACGCATCACCTGGGTCACCGATGCGTTGGAGCGCACCACCGGCTACCGCTACAACGAAGGTTTTGACATCGTCGAAACCCTGCACCCCGACGGCAGCCGCACCCAAACGCCCATGAATGCGGCGCACCTGCCGCTGGGCAGCGTGGACCCGTTGGGCCGGCGCAGCAGCAGCCGCTACGACGCGCGCGGCAACCTCACGGGCTTTACCAGCGCCGACGGCGCCCACACCCAACTGGAATACAACGCACAGGATTTGCCGGTACGCATCACCGACCCGCTCGGCCAGGTATGGCTGCGCCAATACGACCCGCGCGGCAACCTGACGGCCAGCACCGACCCCGCGGGCCACGGCGCCCGCTATGAACACGATAGCCGGGGCAACGTCATCGCCATCATCGACGCCGCCGGCAAGCGCAAAACCATCCAATGGGACGCGCAAGGCAACCTGAGCGCCTACACCGACTGCAGCGGCCGCCGCAGCAGCTACCGCCACGACCGGCAAGGCCGGCTGATCGAGCGCATGGATGCGCTGGGCCAGATCACCCGCTACGGCTGGAACGCCGC
>WRJY01000200.1 GCA_009778355.1 Desulfovibrionaceae bacterium
GACATTGGCCGCAACTCATCCCGATTGCGGCCCAACGCGGGCCATTGGAGATCGTAAACAGGCTCTGAGCGGGCCGGCAACTTCGTGCGGACACTCACTCGTCCGCTGCAAGAGTTGGCGCGGGAACATCGAGGCAGACGGAAGCCTTCTTTTCTTGATGCCGCGCCAGCCGGAAAACACGTCTGGCTGCTGGGGGCTTCTGGCAACACGCTTGCGCTACGATTCCTGCGTCAAAATTCGGCCATACTGCATCCCAATCATCTTTTTGTTTTCAAACCGAGCCAGCCATGTCCAAGCCATCTTTCGGTCCAGATACCGGCATCAGCGAATTCATTCCGATGTCAACCCATGTCTCGCCCACGGTGATCAAGACCCGGGGGGGAGACTTCATGCTGACCTGGCGGTTCGAAGGGCTGCCTTTCGTCGGACACGAAGAGCAGGAGTTGGAGCACCGCCACGCCACCTTCAACCGGCTGCTGCAAAGCCTGCGCGCGCCCGATTTCACCAACGTGGCCTTCTGGGTGCACGATATTCGCCGCCGCAGGAGGATGAAGGACGCCAGCCGCTTCAAGCAGGTGTTCAACCAGCAGTTTTCCGATGCTTACTACAACGCGCTCTCGGCCCAGAAGCTCATGCAAAATGAGCTGTATCTGACCTTGCTGTACCGCCCCGTGGTCAGCGGCAAGCGTTTCGTCGAGAAGTCCGCCGATCCCGAGCGGCTGCGCTCCGAACAGCAGCAGGCCATCGATACCGTGCTGGAGCTGGCGGGCAACGTCGAGGCCGTGCTCAAGGACTATGCCCCGGCCCGCCTGGGCCTGTACGAGACGGCCGAGGGCGGCGTGTTTTCCGAGGCGCTGGAATTCTTCGGCTACCTGCTCAACCGCATCGACGAGCCGACGCCCGCGCTGCACGCGCCCATTTACCGCTATTTGCCCGTGAGCCGTCAGCGCTTCTCGGCCAAGACGGGCGACTTCGTCATCACCACCCCCACCGGCGTCAACCACTTCGGCGCCATCCTCAACATCAAGGAATACCCCGACGGCACCTGGCCGGGCGTGCTCAACGGATTGAAGTTTCTGGACTTTGAATATGTGCTCACCCATTCGTTCAGCCCCATGGGGCGGCACGATGCGCTCAAGGCGCTGGAGCGCACCAAGGGCATGATGGTTTCCTCGGGCGACAAGGCCGTCAGCCAGATCATCGAACTCGATCTGGCCATGGACCAACTGGCCAGCGGCAACTTCGTGCTGGGCGAGTATCACTTTTCCATCTCCGTCTACGGCCCGACACAGGAACAACTGGCCCAAAACGTGTCCATTGCCCGGGCGGAGCTGTCGAACGCGGGCTTTGTCTCGGTCAAGGAAGACCTGGCCGTCACCGCCGCTTTTTACGCGCAGTTCCCGGCCAATTGGCAATACCGCACACGCCTGGCCAATGTCAGTTCGCTCAATTTCCTGGGCCTGTCGCCCCTGCACAACTTTGCCACCGGCAAGAAGGACCGCAACCCCTGGGGCGAATGCATCACCACCTTGCAGACAACCAACGGACAGCCCTATTTCTTCAACTTCCACGCCACCCACCCGGGCGAGAACTCGCTGGGCGAAAAAGTTCTGGGCAACACGATGGTCATCGGCAAATCGGGCACGGGCAAAACCGCGCTGATCAACTTCCTGCTCAGCCAGGCGCAAAAGCTCGACCCGTCCCCCACCATCTTCTTCTTCGACAAGGACCGCGGCGCGGAAATCTTCGTGCGCGCTTGCGGGGGCAATTACCTGGCCCTGGAAAATGGCATACACACGGGCTTCAACCCCTTCCATTGCGAGAACACCGAGGACAACGCGCATTTTCTGTGCGGCCTGATCCGCATGGTCGCGGGCAAAAGCAGCTATACCCCGCGCGAGGAAGACGAAATTTCCGCCGCCGTCAACGGCACCCTGGACATGCCCATGCACCTGCGCAGCATGACCAGCTTGCGCGCGCACCTGCCCAACACCGACGACGACAGCATCTACAACCGCATCAAGCGCTGGTGCGGCGACGGCAGCCTGGGCTGGGTCTTCGACAACCCTCGGGACACCATCGACCTGGACAAGGCCAACATCATCGGCTTCGATTACACCGACCTGATCGACAACCCCGAGGTGCGCGCCCCGGTCATCAGCTACCTGCTGCACCGGCTCGAAGCCCTGATCGACGGGCGGCGCCTGATCTACGTGATGGACGAGTTCTGGAAAATCCTGGACGGCGGCGGAGACTTGAAGGACTTTGCCAAGAACAAGCAAAAGACCATCCGCAAGCAAAACGGCCTGGGCATCTTTGCCACCCAAAGCCCCGAGGACGCGCTGAGCAGCGACATCGCCCCGGCCCTGATCGAACAGACGGCCACCATGATCTTGCTGCCCAACCCCAGCGCCAACCGCGAAGACTACATCGATGGCCTCAAGCTCACCGAGGCCGAGTTCAAATTGGTGGCCAGCATGGACGAGCGCTCGCGGCGCTTTTTAATCAAGCAGGGGCACGATTCGAGCATGTGCCTGCTCGACCTCAACGGCATGGACGATGCGCTGGCGGTCATCTCGGCTTCCACGGACAACATCGAAATCCTGCACCAGATACTCAATGAGCACGCCCAGGCCGAAGAGGTGGAGATAAACGACTTGCGGCCCGAGCAATGGTTGCAGGACTTTTACGACCGGCGCAAGGGCAGCGGCAAGAGCCTCAAGGCCCCGCAACAGCGCCCGCCCGCCCGCGCGCAAGATGCCGGAGCCTCCCGCGCCAGACAGACCCGCCAAACCAGGACTGCCCAGCACGCGCTGGCTGGCGGGGACGACGATGACGAGTGAGAGCCTGCGTTGCCATCGCACGATGACAAGGGCGTGGTTCATTGACTGTCTGTGTGAAATTTGTAACAAACCTACTCTTTTTTGATGCCGCTCGCTTTGCGGCTTTGTCAAACGCCATTACATTTCTTTTCGTCAATTCCCAAGGGTGATACGCATGAACGGCAACAACTTCAAAATCTGGTCGGCTGAATTTCTCGGCACTTTCTGGCTGACGCTGGGCGGCTGCGGCAGCGCGGTGCTGGCGGCGGCGTTTCCCAATGTCGGCATCGGGTTGCTGGGCGTGTCGCTGGCGTTCGGCCTCACGGTGGTCACCGGCGCTTATGCGTTCGGGCCGATTTCTGGCGGGCACTTCAATCCGGCGGTGTCGCTCGGCGTCGTGGCGGCGGGCCGTATGCCGGCCAGCAAGCTGCCCGGCTACATCGTCTCGCAGGTGCTCGGCGCCTGTGTGGCCGCCTGGATTCTGTACCTGATTGCCAGCGGCAAGCCGGGCGCTGAATTGGGTGATTTTGCCTCCAACGGCTACGGCGAACACTCGCCGGGCGGCTACGGCATGACCGCCGCGCTGATTTGCGAGGTGGTGATGACGGCCATCTTCCTGATCGTCATCCTGGGCGCCACCGCCAAGCGCGCCACCGGCAGCATGGCCGGTTTGGCGATTGGCCTGTGCCTGACGCTGATTCACCTGGTGTCGATTCCCGTCACCAACACTTCCGTCAACCCGGCGCGCAGCACGGGCGTGGCGCTGTTCGCCGAGCCGTGGGCGTTGGGGCAGCTTTGGCTGTTCTGGGTCGCGCCGCTGGTGGGCGCGGTGCTGGGGGCGCTGATTTACCGCGCGCTGCTGGCCGAACCCGAGGCGTGAGGGGCGGACGGGTCATATTCCCCGCATGACCATTCTGACCCTGCCCACGCTCTACACCGGCGACGATGGCCGCGCGCGCTTTCGCGACGGTCCGCTGCCGCTGGCCGAAGGCACGCCAGCGGCCCGCCTGTCGGCGCTGATGGCCTCGGGCGGCTGCCAGTTCCGCCAAAGTCCGGCGGGTTTTGCCAGCGGTTTTCACTGCACCACCACGCCGCAATGGCTGGTGGTGCTGCAAGGGTGCATGGAAATCGGCCTGCAAGACGGCACGGCGCGCGTCTTCGGCCCCGGCCAGTGCTTTTATTCCAACGACACGCTGCCGCCCGGCGCCGTCTTCGATCCCGCGCTGCATGGCCACCGCAGCCGCCTGCTGGGCGACGGGCCGCTGGTAACGCTGTTCGTGCGGGCCTGACTCTCAGAGCCTGTTTACGGTCTCAGCGAGCGATTTCACTGCCCGCGAAATCGTCTTGCTTGGCCATCATGGCCCGGATCGTGCGCGCCAAGTTTCTCTTGTGTTGCAGCAGAGGAGGGCGGCGCAACGTGCACACATGTGAATCAACAACGCTCCAAGGTCAAGTCATGCCTTGGTGTCGCAGCAACGCATCCAAAGTCGGCTCGCGGCCACGGAAGGCCTTGAACGATTCCATGGCCGGGCGGCTGCCGCCGGTTTCGAGGATGGCGTGGCGGTATTTCCGCCCGGTCTCGACGTTGGGCAGGCCATCGGGCGTGGCGGTTTCTTCAAATGCGGCGTAGGCGTCGGCGGACAGCACCTCGGCCCACTTGTAGCTGTAGTAGCCCGCCGCGTAGCCGCCGGCGAAGATGTGGCTGAAAGTGTGCGCCGTGCGGCTGAAGGCTGGCGCGGGCAGCACGGCGACTTCGGCGCGCACGGCATCGAGCAGCGGCTGGAAGTCGGCCCCGGCGTCGGCGCGGGTGTGCAGCAGCATGTCGAACAGGGCGAATTCGATCTGGCGCATGGTCTGCAGGCCGGCCTGGTAGTTTCTGGCGGAGATCATCTTGTCGAACAGCGCGCGCGGCAGCGGCTGGCCGGTATCGGCGTGCGCCGTCATGTGGCGCAGCACGTTCCATTCCCAGCAGAAGTTTTCCATGAACTGGCTGGGCAGTTCCACCGCGTCCCACTCGACGCCGCCGATGCCGGACACGTCGTGCTCGCCCACCTGCGTCAGCAGGTGGTGCAGACCGTGACCAAATTCGTGGAACAGGGTGATGACGTCGTCGTGCGTTAGCAGCGCGGGCTTGCCGTCCACGCCGTCGGCGAAGTTGCAGACCAGATGCGCCACCGGCGTTTGCAGTTGCCCGTTGTCGGGCCGCAGCCAACGGGCGCGCACATCGTCCATCCAGGCGCCGCCGCGCTTGCCTGCGCGCGCCGACGGGTCGAGGTAGAACTGGCCCAGCAATTGACCGCCGCGCTCGATGCGGTAGAACTCGACCGAGGGGTGCCACAGCGGCGCGGCGTCCGGGCGGATGACGACTTCGAACAGCGTCTCGACGATCTTGAACAGCCCGGCCAGCACCTTGGGCGCGGTGAAGTACTGCTTGAGCTCCTGCTCGCTGAAGGCGTAGCGCGCTTGCTTGAGTTGTTCGCCGATGTAGGCCCAGTCCCAGGCTTGCGGGCCGGGCAGCTTCAAGTGCCGGGCGGCGAAGTCGCGCAGGTCTTGCGCGTCGCGCTCGGCGTAGGGGCGCGCTCTGGCGGCGAGCTGGCGCAGGAAGTCGATCACCTGTTGGGGCGAATCGGCCATCTTGGGCGCCAGGGACGCCTGGCCGAAATTGGCGTAGCCCAGCAGTTCGGCTTCTTGCTGGCGCAGCGCCAGCAGCTCGCGCATGATGGCGGTGTTGTCGTATTGGGCGGCCTCGCCCTCGGCCTGGTCGGATGCGCGGGTGACGTAGGCGCGGTACAGGCGCTGGCGCAGCGCGCTGTTGCTGGCGAACTGCATCACCGGCAGGTAGCAGGGTTGCTTGAGCGTCAGCTTGTAGCCGCCCAGGCCGTCTTTCTGGGCGGCGGCGCGGGCGGCTTGACGCACGTCGGCGGGCACGCCGGCCAGTTCGTCCTCCGAGGCGTGGTAAGCGTAGGTGTCGGTGGCGTCGAGCGCGTTTTCGCTGAACTTCTGCGCCAGTTCGGCCTGCCGCTCCTGGTTGGCGGCGAAACGCTTCTTGGCCTCGCCTTGCAGCTCGGCGCCGCCCAGCACGAAATCGCGCAGCGCGTTCGTGCGCGCCTGGCGCTGCTCGGCATTCAGCGCAGCGGGGTCGATGGCCTTGTACTTGGCGTACAGGCGTTCGTCGGCGCCCAGGCGGGTCCAGAACTCGGTGACCAGGGGCAGCGCGGCGTTGTAAGCGGCGCGCAGTTCGGGCGTGTCGGCCACCGCGTTCAGGTGGCTGACGGCGCCCCAGGCGCGGCCCAGGCGCTCGGTGGCCACGTCGAGCGTGCGCGCAATGGCCTGCCATTCGGCGGGGAAGTTGGGCGCGGCGACTTGCTCCAGCGCTGCGGCGGCCTCGGCCAGCAGCGCATCCACCGCAGGGGCCACGTGCTCGGGCCGGATGCGGTCGAAGGGGGGGAGGGCGGAGAAGTCGAGCAGGGGGTTGGCGGGCGAAGCTGCGAAAGAGGCGCGGAGATCAGTCATGGGCAGCGACTTTACGGCATGGCGAACGCTTGCAGGACACATGCTGCCGGTTTGTGTTGCGGCTGCCTGGATTCCTTCATCTTCTGCGTGGCATCCAGTTGTTTCAGGACATACTATGGCAGGTGGACGGGACAAACGTCGTGGCGGGTCAAGTGGCGGGCTTGGTCAAGGTTCCGGCGCCGGGTATTCCACGCGAATCACTTCGATCTCGCGCACGCCCGCGGGCGTGGCCAGTTGCAGCGCGTCGCCCACGCGGGCGCGCAGCAGGGCGCGGGCGATGGGGCTGATCCAGCTCACTTCGCCCGCGGCGCTTTCGGCTTCGTCGATGCCCTTGATGGTGACGGTGCGTTCCTGCCCGTCCTCGTCCGCCCAGGTGACGGTGGCGCCGAAGAACACACGGTCGCCGCCGTGGTGCGCACTGGGGTCGGTGACCTCGGCGATTTCCAGCCGCTTGGTCAGAAAGCGGATGCGGCGGTCGATTTCGCGCAGGCGCTTTTTGCCATACAG
>WRJY01000201.1 GCA_009778355.1 Desulfovibrionaceae bacterium
GCGGTGAGCTTCATCGAAGTCGCAAAAGTCAATATCCATGCGGTTCTCGTGAAGATTGCAAGCGGTCAACTGCCGTTTCTAGGTTCAACCGTGTGTTCGCCCAAGCGGGGCGCCAGCCGGGGGGTATATATACAAGTTGTTTCTATGGACGGATCATGTGGTAAATGCGAGCGCGGAGCTACTCCCCGAGATAAGCTTTGCGCACCTCGGGGCTGTCAAGCAATTCGGCGGAAGAACCGCTGACCACGATTTCCCCTTGGCGCAGCACATAGCCGTAATCCACCGAACGCAGGCTCAGTTGCACGTTCTGCTCGACCAGCAGCAGGCTCAGGCCGGTTGCCGTCAGCTCACCAAGAATCTCGAAGATTTCGGCAACCACCTTGGGGGCGAGTCCGATGGAGGGTTCGTCCAGGATCAGCAGTTGCGGCTTGGTCATCAGCGCCCGGCCAATTGCCACCATCTGCTGTTCGCCGCCGGACAGCGTGCCCACGATTTGATGCGAGCGTTCGCACAGGCGCGGAAACAGTTTGTACACGTAATCGAGACTTTCTTCGCGCGCAGTCCTGGCGTCGCCCCAAGTCGCGGCGACGATCAGGTTTTCCATGACCGTACAGCCTGGAAACAGCAAGCGCCCCTCCGGCACAGTTGCAATGCCGGCGCGCGTGCGCGCTGATGGCCGCATGGTTCGGATCGGCTGGCCGCCCCATTCGATGGAACCGGCGCGTGTCCGCAGCAGGCCATTGATGGCGCGGACGATGGTGCTCTTGCCGGCACCGTTCGAGCCAACGAGCGCAACGCACCGGCCCTTGGCAATCTCAAGGGAAATGTTGCGGATGACATTGACCTTGCCATAGCCGGTCGTGAGGCTATGCACTTTCAAGTCGCTCATACTGCCGCCTTGCCGAGATAGGCTTCCTGCACGCGGGGATCGTTGATGACGTCCTGCGTCCGTCCGCTGGTGAGAACCTGACCGAAGTCGATGACGACCGCGCGCTCCGACAGCGCGCTGACGACGGGCACTGAGTGCTCCACGATCACCACGGTGATTCCCTCTTGCCGCAGGCGCCGGAACTCGTCGCAAAGCGCCGCGGCTTCGGTCGCGGTCAGCCCGGCCAGCATTTCGTCCAGCAGCAACAGTTTGGGGCGTGTTGCCAGGGCGCGGGCAATTTCCAGACGCCGCATTTGCGACACGTTGAGTTCGTCGGCGTCGGTGTCGGCCATGGCGGCCAGCCCGGCCTTGGTCAGCATTTCACGGGCCACGGCATCGGCGCCGGCGCTGGTGTGTTCGTGCGAATAGGCCGCGACGCGCACATTTTCGGCAACGGACATGCCCCGGAACGGTTTGACGATCTGAAATGTCCGTGCCAGTCCGATCTGGCAGACCTGGTGCGGCTTGAGCCCGTTGATGCGGTGGCCGTCGAAGCTGATGACGCCGGCGCTGGGCTCGAGAGCTCCGGCGATGCAGTTGAACAGCGTGGTCTTGCCGGCGCCGTTGGGGCCGATGATGGCGAAGATTTCACCTGCATGGACTTCGAAACTCACGTCGCGCAAGGCATGCAGGCCGCCAAATGACTTGCTGACCGATTGAAGTTTCAGAAGGGCCGTCATCGCCGTGTCCTTGCCGTCCTGACGCAAGCCGTGAACCAGCCTGCCACGCCTTGCGGCAAGACCAGCGACAGCACGATCAAGGCAACGGCATAGACGATGATGTCAATGCTCTGGATAGAGGAAACATTGCGCAGCAGCGCACTCAGCGGTATCAGCAGACCAGCCCCGAGCAGCGGTCCCCACAGCACGCCCATGCCGCCGATGATTGAAAAGACCAGCATCTGGATGGACAAGTCCACGCCCAGCACCGAACGCGGGTCGACGAAGGCGACATAGTTTGCGTAGAAGGCGCCGCACAGACCGGAAATGCCGGCGCTGATCATGAACGAAAGCATCTTCATCTTGCGGGCGTCCACGCCCAGTGCTTCGGCGGCTTCTTCGTTGTCGCGCAACGCGCGCCAGAAGTAGCCGATACGCGTCTGCATCAGAATGGTTCCGGCCAGTAACGTGGCAAAAAGAATGCAGCCGATGATGAGGCCATACACCCATTTGTCGTAGAACTGCAAATACAGCAGGGGATCTTTGCCCATGGGAAGGCTCAAGCCGTCGGAGCGGCCCAGCGCGTCCGTGGCTGAAACAACGAAGAACGCGACTTCGTTGAAGGCCAGTGTGGCAATGGCGAAGAAATAGCCTTTCAGCCCGTAGCGAAAGCACAGCGCGCCGATGATGGCAGCGGCAACCACGCTGACCGCCACGCTGGTTGGCCAAGTAATGTAGGGGGGCCAGTTATGCGCGCTGAGACCCCATGCGACGCAATAGGCGCCAATGCCCACGAATAGCGCGTGCCCGAGCGACATCAGCCCGGTCAGGCCGGCCATCAGGTTCCACGCCACGGCGAGCGTGGCATAGAAGCAGGACAACACGAAGATATCCATGAAGTAGGCGTCGGACAGCGCCAGGACAAAGCACAGAGCGACGACCGCGACCAGGATGAAGAAGGTTGAAAAGCGCTTCATTCAGCTCGTTCTCCGTGCAAATAGGCCCTCGGGGTGAATCAGCAGCACCACGATCAGGATGGCAAACGGCACGGCTGCCGCGATGGACGCGGAAAACCACGCCACGGCGATGCTTTCGGCCAGCCCGACGATCAACGCGCCGAGCAGCGCGCCGCCGAAGCTTCCCAGTCCACCGATGATGACGATGACGAAGCATTTCAGCGTGAACAGCGCTCCCACATGCGGATTGGCGTAGAGGATGGAAACCAGCAGCGGCCCTGCCACGCCGAGCGTGCCGATGCCGAGCGCCATGACCAACTTGTAGACCCGCGTGATATCGATGCCCGAAAGCGATGCGCCATCACGCGATTGCGATACGGCGCGGATCACCAGGCCGAAATCCGTGCGCCGCAGGGTCAGGTAGAGCAACCCCAGCAGTAAGACGGAACCTGCCGCGGCAATCAGTTGCGGAACCTGGATGAGCACCGGGCCAAGCGCCAGGCCCTGAGTCGAGCGCGGCTGGGTGATCAGCATGTTGTCCCCGGAGAACAGCGCCAGCGCGAAGTGCTGCAACAGCAGCGACAGGCCCAGCGTGACGGCCATCTGGTTGATTTCCGGCACTTTGAGCGCGAAGCGGACGATACCGCTGTAAAGCAGAAGGCCCGCTGCCATCAGCACTGGCGTGACCAGCAAAATCGCCAGCACCGGATCGACGCCGAGCAGCGCCCAGGCAAAGTAGCCGCCATACATGGCGATCATCAGGAATTCGCCATGGGCGAAATTGATGATGCGCATCACCCCGAAAACCAGGGTGAGTCCGATGGAGATCAGTGCATAGATGGCGCCGTTGGCCAGGCCGCTGACGATGGACTGCAAAAAAAAGCTGAACGTCATGCCTTATTTGGCGAGCTTGACTTGATCGGCCGCGAAGGCTTCCGGCCACACCGTTACGAACTTGTTGCCGATGACTTGCGTCATCACGGTGCCGATCTGGTTTTGTCCGTCCTTGTCGAAGGCCAGTGCGTTATTGGGTAGCAGGGAGGCAGGGCCGTCCTTGATGGAAATCTTGCGCAGCGCGTCACGAATCGCGACCGGATCGGCGCCCTTGACTTCGCTGGCCGCCAGGGCTGCCGCCCAAGTAGCGGCGTAGGCTTGCGCCGAATTGCTCAAGGGTGCGGTGCCGTAGGCCGCCGTGAAGGCGCCGGCGAATGCCTTGGATGCCGGCTTTTGCATATCCGCCATCCACTCGACCACGCCGAAGCTGCCTTCAGCTACGTCACCGAGCTTGAGCAGCGTGGGGTGCACATGTCCGCCGCCGTAGCCGAGCACATAGGGGCGATACTGCTGAGCGGCCAGCGCGCGCAGCAGCATGGATTCGTCATCCACATAGCAAACGATCAGCACCAGTTTTGCGCCGCTGGCCTTGAGCTTGGCCGCTTGGGTGGAAAGATCCGGCGAGCCGGTGCGGAAGCTTTCTTCGGCGACGATTTGAAGACCTCGCGACGGCAAAAGATCCTTGTAGGCTTTGGACACCGACTGACCGAACGGTCCGTCTTCATAGGCCAAGGCAACCTTGTCAATATTCTGGCCTTTCTTGGTGTTCAGGTACTCGATGAAGTTAGCAATGTCGCGCGCCGACCAGGATCCCTTGGGCGCCACGTGGAACACGAACTGCAAGCCCCGTTCGGTGATGGCATCAGCGGTTGCCGAGGTTACGATGAAGGGAACGCGGTAACGTTCGACCACTTGGGTTGCCGGGAGGACCGAGGCCGAGGAATAGCCGCCGACTACGATGCTGACCTTTTCCCGTGAAATAAGGCGTTCAGCTTCGCTGCGCGCGATTTCCGGCTTGGATTGCGTGTCCGCTACCACCAATTCCACTTTGCCGCCAGGCAGTCCGGGCAGATTGGCTGCGTTGATCTGTGTGACCGCGAGCTGGTTCGCCTTGAGCAGGCGGTTGCCATCGGATGCGAGGGTTCCCGTGAGAGGCAGGAGGATGCCAATCTTCAGCGGGTCTGCCGCTTGTGCGGGCAGCGCCGCCAGCAGACCAAGAACGGTCAGGGGCAGGAACAGGAAATTCTTGGCGAGGTTCATGACCGCCTCCTTTTGAATCAGCGGCAGGTGAATCCGCCGTCCACCGGCAGTTCGACGCCGGTCACGAACGATGCGTCGTCAGATGCCAGCCACAGCGCGGCATGTGCGATCTCTTCTGGCCTGACAAGGCGTCCGAGAGGTATGGCTGTCAGAAATTTTTTCTGGTTTTCCGCTGCTTCCGCCGGGTCGCCCTTGCGGCTCATGAATTGGATGCCCATGGGTGTGTCCGTCAGCCCTGGGCACACCACATTGACTCGCACGTTGTCGGGCGCGAAGGTCTGCGCCAGCGACTTGGTCAGGCCGACGATGCCGAATTTCTGCGAGGAATAGATGGGGCTGAACATCGAGCCCACCAGGCCCGAAACGGAAGCCGTGAAAACCACCGAGCCGCCGCCGCGCTTGCGCATGTAGCCGATGACCTCGCCTGCAGCGACGATGGCTGAGGTCAGGTTCAGCGCGACGGACGCGTCGTAGGCCGCGGGGTCTATGTTTTCGATGCCTGCCGGGCCGGGCATGCCGGCATGGGCCCACAGAATGTCGATGCCGCCAAGCTTGGCGGCGGCGGCATGAATGCTGCTGGCGGCCTGCTCGCGCTTGGTGAGGTCTGCAGCGACGGTTTCAATGGGCTTGCCTTTGGCGGCCATTTCTTTGGCGAGCGCTGCGAGCGCGGCTTCGTTGCAGTCGATGGCAACCACGCGCGCGCCTTCGCGCGCGAACAGTTCCACGCCGGCCTTGCCCATGCCGGAAGCGGCGGCCGTGATAACGGCCAGTTTGTTGGTCAAACGCATGTTTTGAACTCCTCTGGTGTGCTGTCTCACAAATACCTTCACACAATGAAATCGATGGATTCGCGTTCAGGGCAAGACGCAAACCGCAGCGATACCCGTAGGTATCGCGAGGATTTGCAACGCAGCCCTGGACGCGAAGACGCGATTTCATATGAAGGTATTTGTGAGGCAGCTAATTGGCGTAGGCGTCCGGAAAACGCCCGGTGGTGCTGATGACGGTGGTTTTCGTTTCCAGATAGTTGTCCAGGGCTTCGATGCCGTTTTCGCGGCCCCAGCCGCTGGCCTTGAAGCCGCCATAGGGCGTGGTCCAGCGGATGTAGCGGTAGGTGTTGACCCAGACGATGCCGGCGCGAATCCTGGCCGCAACGCGGTGCGCGCGGCCCGTGTCGCGCGTCCACAGACCCGCAGTCAGGCCGTAGCTGGTGTCGTTGGCGATGGCGATGGCCTCTTCTTCACCGTCAAAGGGAATCAGTGTGGCGACCGGACCGAAGATTTCCTCGCGAGCCAGGCGCATGCCGTTGTTGGCGCCGGCAAATACCGTGGGCTCGATGAAATAGCCATCGGCCAGTTCGCTTCTGGTAATGCGGTTTCCGCCTGCGACCAGTTGAGCGCCTTCCTGCTTGCCGATGTCCACATAGGACAGGGTTTTCTTGAGTTGTTCCGCGCTGGCCTGTGGCCCCATGTGGGAGGCTTCGTCCAGCGGCATACCCACGCGTACCTTTTGGGCGCGGCGGACGAACTCTTCCACCACGCGGTCGTAAATGGGGCGTTCGACCAGCACGCGCGAACCCAGCGCGCAGCTCTGGCCGCACAGCGACCAGGCGGAACTGGTGGCGGCATTGAGAGCCTGCTCCAAGTCGGCATCGGCGAACAGAATGTGCGGCGCCTTGCCACCCAACTCGAAGGAAAAACGCTTGAGCGTGTCGGCTCCGGTCTTCAGGATGGTGCGGGCGGTGCTGCCTTCGCCGGTGAAAGCGATCTTGTCGACATCCGTATGGGCAACCAGCGCTTCGCCTGCGCCGTCGCGTCCATAGCCGGGCACCACGTTCACCACGCCAGGGGGGAAACCGGCTTCTTCGATCAGTTTGGCAAGTTCCAGCGCGGTGACGGGTGTTTGTTCAGCCGGCTTCAGCACCACGGTGCAGCCGGTGGCCAGCGCCGGGCCGAGCTTCCAGCCCGCGGTCATCAGCGGCGCGTTCCAAGGGGTGATGGCGCCCACCACACCGATCGGCAGGCGCGAGGTGAAAGCATGCACGCTGTCGTCCATGGGAATGGTGCGGCCCCAGTGCTTGTCGCACAGTGAGGCGAACCAATGGTAATTGTTGTGATGTCCGCCCACGTCGAGCCTGGCTTCGCGCAATACGCGACCGGAGTCGCGCGCTTCGAGCATTGCCAATTCGGCGGATCGGCTCTGATAAAGGTCCGCGAAGCGGCGCATGAGTGCAGCGCGTTCCCAGCCCGGCATGCGGCTCCAGGGACCGTCCGTGAAGGCGGCTCGCGCCGCGGCCACGGCGGCGTCCACATCGCGCTTGCCGCCGTAGGCCACTACCGCCCAAGGCTTGCCCGTGGCGGGGTCGATGCTTTCCATGAGGCCT
>WRJY01000202.1 GCA_009778355.1 Desulfovibrionaceae bacterium
CCCGCCAGCGCCGCGCTCGACGCGCCATGCGGCGTTGCTCGTCCTTGCAGGCATGGGCCTGCCGCGTCCTCGCGCCTTGCCTGGCACGCCGATCACGGCACTGGCGGATGCATCCAACTGCCGTTTTTAGGTTGAAGGCATCCGTTTCCCAGCGTTCGATCATGCCGTGGCGGTGTCCCGCAGGTGACACGGCATCGGCATGGCGTCATCGCCGCCGCTTGGCGGAAACCATGTCTTCCTGCAAAATAGCACGCTCGTTCGTTTTTCCCCAAACAACCTTGCGACATCTTCTGAGCAGGATCGGCATTCAGCCGCCCGTTACCGGGCGGTCCGCGCGCGCGCTGCCCAAGGGGCTGCAGACCAAGGCGGCGATCGTTGACGCGGCGCTGCGCCTGGCGTCGCAGGTGGGGCTGGAGGGGCTTTCCATCGGCGCGGTGGCCGAGGCGATGCGCATGAGCAAGTCCGGCGTGTTCGCGCATTTCGGCTCGCGCGACGAGCTTCAGATTTCCGCCGTGCGCGAGTACCACGCCCGTTTCGAGCGGCAGGTGTTCGCGCCGGCCATGCAGATGCCGCGCGGCTTGCCGCGCGTGCGCGCGCTGTTCGGCAACTGGATGCGTTTTACCAGCGCCGAACTCGATTCGGGCTGCATCCTGATCAGCGGCGCGGTCGAGTTCGACGACCGGCCCGGCCCGGTGCGCGACGCGCTGGTGGCGGCGGCCAGCGCCTGGACGGGCGCCATGATCCGCGCCATCGCCCAAGCGCGGCAGCAGGGCCATTTGCGCACCGAGGCCGACGACCAGCAGATCGGCTTCGAGATTCACGGACTGATTCTGGCGCTGCATTACGACGCGCGTTTCTTGCAGCGTCCGGGCGCGTTCGAGCGCGCGCAGCGCAGCTTTGACAACATTCTGGCCCGTTACGGCGCCTGAATTTTCTTTTTCTTTTGTTTTTCGATCCCGAGGAGCTTTCAACCCATGCCCAGTTACACCCCGCCCCTGCGCGACATGCAGTTTGTGATGCACGAGGTGCTGAACGCCGTCGATGAACTCAAGGCCCTGCCCCGGTATGCCGATCTGGATGCCGGCACGCTCAACGCCGTGCTGGAAGAAGGCGGCAAGTTCACCGCCGAGGTGACGCAGCCGCTCAATCTGAGCGGCGATGCCGAAGGCTGCACGCTGGACAAGGCCACGCACGAGGTGCGCACGCCCAGGGGCTTCAAGGAGGCTTATGCAAAGTACGTCGAAGGCGGCTGGGCCGCGCTGTCGTGCGATCCGGCCTATGGCGGCCAGGGGCTGCCCTTCGTGGCCAACCAGTGCTTCTACGAGATGCTCAACAGCGCCAACCAGGCCTGGGCCATGTACCCCGGCCTGTCGCACGCCGCCTACGAGGCGCTGCACGCGCATGGCACTGACGAACAGAAAAAAAACTACCTGCCCAAGCTCACCAGCGGCGAGTGGACCGGCACCATGTGCCTGACCGAGCCGCAGTGCGGCACCGATCTGGGCCTGCTGCGCACCAAGGCCGAGCCGCTGCCTGACGGCACCTACAAGATCACCGGCAGCAAGATCTTCATCAGCGCCGGCGAGCACGACATGGCCGCCAACATCGTCCACCTGGTGCTGGCCCGTCTGCCCGACGCGCCGGCGGGCAGCAAGGGCATCAGCCTGTTTCTCGTGCCCAAGTACCTGGTCAACGCCGACGGCAGCCTGGGCGCGCGCAACGCCATCTTTTGCACCGGGCTGGAAAGCAAGATGGGCATCCACGGCAACGCCACCGCCCAGATCAGCCTGGAAGGCGCCATCGGCACGCTGGTGGGCCAGCCCAACAAGGGCTTGCCGGCGATGTTCGTGATGATGAACGCCGCCCGTCTGGGCGTGGGCAACCAGTCGCTCGGCCTGACCGAGGTGGCCTACCAGAACGCGCTGGCCTATGCCAGGGAGCGCGTGCAGATGCGCAGCCTGTCCGGCGTCAAGGCCAAGGATCAGCCGGCCGACCCGATCATCGTGCATCCCGACGTGCGCAGAATGCTGCTCACCGCCAAGGCGTATGCCGAGGGCGGGCGCGCCATGGCGATCTACTGCGCCATGATGCTGGACAAGGCGCTGCACCACCCCGACGAAAAAGTGCGCAAGGAAAGCGACGAGATCGTCGCCCTGCTCACCCCCATCGTCAAGGCCTTCACCACCGACAACGGCTTTACCGCCGCCAGCGCCTGTATGCAGGTGTTCGGCGGCCACGGCTACATCCACGAAAACGGCATGGAGCAGTTCGTGCGCGACGCGCGCATCAACATGATCTATGAAGGCACCAACGCCGTGCAGTCGCTCGACCTGCTGGGCCGCAAGGTGCTGGGCAACCAGGGCGCCACGCTGCGCAAGTTCGGCAAGCTGGTCGAGGCGCTGATCCAGCAGGAGGGCGTCAACGAGAAGATGAGCGAGTTCATCAACCCGCTGGCCTACCTGGCCGACCAGATGACCAAGTTCACCACCGAGATCGGCTTCAAGGCCTTCGTCAACCCCGACGAGGTGGGCGGCGCCTGCGTGGACTACCTGCGCGTGGCCGGCCACTTGGTGTTCGGCTACTTCTTTGCCCGCATGGCCAGCGTGGCATTGCAAAAAATCGCCCAGGGCAGCGCCGATCCGTTCTATGCTGCCAAACTGCAGACCGCGCGGTTTTACTTCGCGCGCCTGTTCCCCGAAACCGCCAGCCTGATGCGCACCGCGCGTTCAGGCGTTTCCAATCTGCTCGACACCCAGGAGGCATTGTCATGAAAACCGTTCGCCGCACCCTTGCAGCCGCCGCGCTGCTGTCCGGATTCGCCGCCGCCGCCCAGGCCCAGATGACGCCCGTGGGCACCTGGCGCACCTTCGACGATTCCACCGGACAGCCCAAGTCCGAGGTCGTCATCACCGAAAACAACGGCGTGCTGACCGGCCACGTCGAGAAACTGCTGCGCCCCGGCGCCGACCCCAATGAGCTGTGCACCAACTGCCCCGGCGACCGCAAGGGCAAGCCCATGGTCGGCCTGGAAATCATCCGCGGCGCCAAGAAGGCCGGGCACCTGAACGTGTGGGAAGACGGCTACATTCTCGACCCTCAAAAGGGCTCCACCTACGCGCTGGAGCTGACCCCCGCCAATGACGGGCAGCAGTTGCAGGTGCGCGGCTCCTACGGGCCGTTTTCGCGAACGCAGACCTGGACCCGGGTGAAGTGAGGCGGGAACCACGCATGTCCCGATTCAACGTGAAGAAAGTCGCCGTGCTCGGCGCCGGCGTGATGGGGGCGCAGATCGCGGCGCACCTGGTCAACTGCAAGGTGCCGGTCATCCTGTTCGATCTGCCCGCCAGCCAGGGGCCGAAGAACGGCATCGCCCTGAAGGCCATCGACAACCTGAAAAAGCTCAAGCCCGCGCCGCTGGCCGACGCCAGCGACGCGGCGCTGATCGAACCGGCCAACTACGACGACGACCTGAAGAAGCTCAAGGGCTGCGATCTCGTCATCGAGGCCATTGCCGAGCGCATGGACTGGAAGAGTGATCTGTACCACAAGATCGCGCCCTTCGTCGGCAAGCAGGCCCTGCTGGCCAGCAACACGTCGGGCCTGTCGATCACGCGCCTGAGCCAGGCGCTGCCCGAGGCGCTGCGCCCGCGCTTTTGCGGCATCCACTTCTTCAACCCGCCGCGCTACATGGTGCTGGTGGAACTGATCGCCGCGCCCGCCACCCAGCCGCAGGCGCTGGACCAGCTCGAAGCCTTCGTCACCACCGCGCTGGGCAAGGGCGTGGTGCGCGCCAAGGACACGCCCAACTTCATCGCCAACCGCGTCGGCATCGCCGGCATGTTGGGCACGCTGAAAGAGGCCGACCGGTACGGCCTGAGCTTCGACGTGGTGGACGACCTGACCGGCAAGCGCATGGGGCGCGCCAGCAGCGGCACCTTCCGCACCATCGACGTGGTGGGACTGGACACGGTGGGCCACGTCATCAAGACCTTGCAGGACAACCTGAGCGCCGAAACTGATTCCTTCTACGGCAGCTATGCCACGCCCAAGGCGCTGGCCAAACTGCTGGAGTTGAACCACCTGGGCCAGAAAACCGGCGCCGGCTTTTACAAGAAGGCGGGCCGCGACATCCTGCGCTTCGAGGTCGAAAGCGGCGACTACGTACCCAGCGGCCAGAAGGCCGACGAGGTGTATGGCCGAATGCTCAAGCGCCCCGCCGCCGAGCGCCTGAAGCTGCTGCGCAACGCCCAAGGGCCGCAGGGCCAGTTTCTGTGGGCCATTTTGCGCAACGGCTTCCACTACGCCGCCGTGCATCTGCAAGACATTGCCGGCACCGCGCGCGACGTGGACTTGGCGATGCGCTGGGGCTTCGGCATGAAGCAAGGCCCGTTCGAGCTGTGGCAGCAAGCCGGCTGGCTGGACGTGGCGAAGATGGTGCAGGAGGACATCGACGCTGGCCGCGCCCTCAGCGCCCAGCCGCTGCCCGACTGGGTGTTCAAAGGCCCGGTGGCCGAGGCCGGCGGCGTGCACACCGCCGCCGGTTCGTGGAACCCCGCGGCGGGCCGTTTCGAGCCGCGCCGCCAACTGCCGGTGTACCAGCGCCAGCCGTTTCCCGAACTGCTGCTGGGCGAGTCCGGCGCGCGCTACCAGAGCGCGGGCAAGACGCTGGCCGAAACCGACGCCATCCGCATCTGGACGTTGGATGACGAGGTGGTCATCGCCACGCTCAAGACCAAGATGCACATCATCAGCCCGCCGGCGGGCGAGGGCCTGATGCAGGCGCTGGAGATTGCCGAGGACGGCTACCAGGGCCTGGTGATCTGGCCGGGCGAGGACCCGTTTTGCGTCGGCGCCGACCTGGAAACCATGCTCAAGGGCCTGGCGGCGGGCGGCGCCGATTTTGTCGATTCGCTGCAAAAAGAACTGCAAGACGGCATGTTGCGCCTGCGCTATGCCCAGGTGCCGGTGGTGGCCGCCATTCGCGGCATGGCGCTGGGCGGCGGCTGCGAGCTGTCGGTGTACAGCGCGCGCCGCGTCGCGGCGATGGAAAGCTACATCGGCCTGGTGGAAGTGGGCGTCGGCCTGGTTCCCGGCGCCGGCGGCCTGACCTATATCGCCCGCCGCGCCGCTGAATGCGCGCAGGCCAGCTCTGGCAAGGACTTGCTGCCGTTCCTCACCGAGGGCTTCACGGCGGCGGCCATGGCCAAGGTGGGCACTAGCGCGCTGCAATCGCGCCAGCTCGGTTACCTGCTGTGGAGCGACGTGATCGTGCCGCACCGCGACGAGTTGCTGCATGTCGCCATCCAGCAGGCCAAAGCCATGCACGCCGCCGGCTACCGGCCGCCGATGAAGCGGCTGTTTCCCGTCGCCGGGCGCGACGGCAAGGCCACCATCACCGGCCAACTGGTCAACATGCGCGACGGCGGCTTCATCAGCCAGCACGACTTCGGCATCGCGCGCCACATCGCCCACGTAGTGACCGGCGGCGACGTGGACAGCGGCACGCTGGTGAGCGAGGAATACCTGATGGCGCTGGAGCGCCGGGCCTTCACCGCGCTGCTGTCGCACCCCAAGACGCAGGAACGCATGATGGGCATGTTGTCCACCGGCAAGCCGGTGAGGAACTGATATGAGCAAGCAAATCCAGGACGCCTACATCGTCGCCGCCACGCGCACGCCCATCGGCAAGTCGCACAAGGGCTATTTCAAGAACACGCGGCCCGACGACTTGCTGGCCGCCGCGCTGCGCGCCGCGCTGGCGCAAGCGCCCGGGCTGGACCCGGCGGCCATCGAGGACATCGTCTGCGGCTGCGCCATTCCCGAGGCGCAGCAGGGCCTGAACGTGGCGCGCGTGGCCGCCGTGCTGGCCGGCCTGCCCAAGAGCGTGGGCGGCGTCACCGTCAACCGCTTCTGCGCTTCCGGCCTGTCGGCGGTGCAGATGGCCGCCGACCGCATCCGCGTCGGCGAGGCCGATGTGATGATCGCCGCCGGCGTCGAAAGCATGAGCATGGTGCCCATGATGGGCAACTCGCCCAGCCTGTCGCCCGCCATCTTTGCCAGCACCGCCAACGTCGATGACTACGGCATCGCCTACGGCATGGGCCTGACCGCCGAGAAGGTGGCCCTGCAATGGCGCATCACGCGCGAGCAGCAGGACGCCTTTGCGCTGCAATCCAACCAGCGCGCGGCGGCGGCCATCGCCGCCGGTCAGTTCAAGGACGAAATCACGCCCATCACCGTGACCGGGCGCGGCGTCGATCTGAAGACCGCGCAGGCCACGCTGACCGAGCGCAGCGTGGACATCGACGAAGGCCCGCGCCCCGACACCAGCCTGGAGGGCCTGGCCAAGCTGCGCGCCGTGTTCGCCGCGCGCGGCAGCGTGACGGCGGGCAACAGCAGCCAGACCAGCGACGGCGCGGGCGCGCTGATCCTGGCCAGCGAGGCGGCGCTCAAGCGCTTCGGCCTGAAGCCGCTGGCGCGCTTCGTCAGCTTCGCGGCCCGGGGCGTGCCGCCGCAGATCATGGGCATCGGCCCGATCGAAGCCATTCCCGCCGCGCTGCGCCTGGCCGGCCTGAAGCAGGACGACATCGACTGGATCGAGCTCAACGAAGCCTTCGCCGCCCAATCGCTGGCGGTGATGAACACGCTGCAACTCGACCCCGCCAGGGTCAACCCGATGGGCGGCGCCATCGCTCTGGGCCACCCGCTGGGGGCCACCGGCGCTATCCGCTCGGCGACAGTGGTGCACGCGCTGCGCCGCCACAATAAGAAATACGGCATGGTCACCATGTGCGTGGGCATGGGACAGGGCGCCGCCGGCATCTTCGAGCGCGTGTAAGCCATCCTGCGGAGCCAGCGCCGGAAATTGCTGAAAGGAGCATCGATGGCGCATCCGTTCGATCAGGCCGTGGCGCTGGCGCCGCAGGCCGATGGCAGCTTTGCCGGCCACTCTCACCCGGCCTATGCCAATATGGTGGGGCCGTTCGGCGGCATCACGGCGGCGCAGATGATGCAGGCCGTGCTGCTGCACCCCGCCCGGCTGGGCGAGCCGGTGGCGCTGACGGTGAACTTCGC
>WRJY01000203.1 GCA_009778355.1 Desulfovibrionaceae bacterium
AATGGTGAGGTCGAGCTAAGTCAAAAACCTCTGTGTTCATAAGAGGTTACGAGGGCAAATAAGCGGTCAACTGCCGTTTTTAGGTTCAGCCTGAGCTTGGTCGTTGGCCGGCGCAGGACTTCGGCAAGCTCAGTCCGAACGGTTCTTTATTGAAACGCGAACTGGAATCAGGGCGCGAGCAACTCGGCCAACTGGCGGCGGTCGTGCCGGTCTTTCCAGTTCCAGACTTCGCGGCCTTCCAGGCCGAACGGGCCCCAGACAGCGATGGCGTGGCCGTAGCCGCAGGCCACCACTTTCAGGCGCGACAAGTTGGCCGGCGCCTTGCGGAACACGCCGCCGCCGATGGCCGCGCGCAGATTGGCCTCCAGCGCGGCGCCGACTTCGTCGGGCGCTGCCGGCGGGGCGACGAATATCTGGCGGTGGCTTTGGCTTTGCAGGCGCTCGTTGAGCGCCGGCTTGCCAGACTCGTCGATCTGCACGCCGGACTGCCGCAGCCAGACGGGCGCGCCGGCGCCGGCGGCAATGATGGGCGCATCGCACGCCAGGCTGGCGCCGCTGGCCAGTTGCAGCGCGCGGCCATCCAGGCCGACGCAATGTTCTTGCAGCACGGTGATGTTCAGCGCCCGCATCCGCGTCAGCAAGCGCCGTTGCAGGGCGTGCGGCTGCGCGTGCAGCAGCGGCGCGTCGCCGGTCAGCAAGGTGATGCGGCTGCCATGCGGCGCCGACAGGGCTTGCGCCGCCGCCATCGCCAGTTCGGCGCCGGGCAGGCCGCTGCCGATTACCGCCACTTGCAGCGCGCGCTCGCGCGCCAAGGCCTGCAATTGAAGCCAGAATTCGATGAAGTACTCCAGCGGATGAGCGAACAGCGCGTTGTGGCGCGCGCCGGGGATCCATGCCTCGATTTCGTTGCGGTCCATGTCCGGTTCGGCGTCGATCGACAGCACGTCGTAGGACAGGGCGTCGCCGCTGGTCAGTTGCACGCGGCGCGCCACCGGGTCGAGCGAATACACCTGCGCCGCCGCGAAGCCGGCGCCGCTGGTTTCGATCAGGCGATGCAGCGGCGCGCGGATGTCCGGCAACACGTAGCCGCCGGCCAGGTAGCCGGGCAGCATCGCCGGTTCGACGTAGTAGGGCTGCGGGGCCACCAGGGTCACATTCATGTCGCCCGTGCCCTGCCGTGCCAGCGCCTTGAGCACGTGCACATGGGCGCGGCCAGTTCCCAGCAGAACCAGGTGTTTGCGGGCGGAAAGGGCGCTCATGGGGCAAGTGTAGCGGTCAGACGGGGCGGATCCAATTCAAGTTTGGAAACATCTTTTGTCCTTGCCTGGCGCTTCGCCCCCCGGAGGCTGTCGCGAAAGGGGCGCGATGGTTGTTCTTTCCTCAGCGGGGGAAGGGCTGGGCTGGGGCCAGCGGCGTGTCCGGCGGTGACGCCGTGGCCCCCATCCCCACCTTCCCCCAGAGGGGGAAGGGGTCAAACGTCGCGATTTCTTTCGCGGCAACTTCCTCGTGGCGCAGGAGACGTGTTTACGCATGACCAAGCCGCGCTACCCCGTCAGCGCCTGGGCGAACTCGCGCGCCTTGAAGGTCTGCAAGTCTTGCAGCCCCTCGCCCACGCCGATGAAGTACACCGCCAGCGGCTGCTCGCGCGCCGCGTATTCGCGCGCGATGGCGCACAGCACGCCGCCCTTGGCGGTGCCGTCCAGCTTGGTGACGATCAGGCCGGTGAGCCGTGCCGCGGCGTCGAAGGCCCTGACTTGCGCCAGCGCGTTCTGCCCCGTGTTGCCGTCGATCACCAGCAGCACTTCGTGCGGGGCGGTGACATCGGCCTTGGCGACCACGCGGCGGATCTTGGTCAGCTCATCCATCAGGTGCTTTTGCGTTTGCAGGCGGCCCGCGGTGTCGATCAGCACCACGTCCTTGCCGCGCGCGCGGCCAGCGGCCACGGCGTCGAAGCTGACGGCGGACGGGTCCGCCCCTTGCTGGCTGATGATCTCCACCTGGTTGCGGCCGGCCCACACCGCCAGTTGCTCGCGCGCGGCGGCGCGGAAGGTGTCCGCCGCCGCCAGCAGCACGCTGGCCCCGGCGTCGGCCAAGTGCCTGGTCAGCTTGCCGATGCTGGTGGTTTTGCCGGCGCCGTTGACGCCCGCCACCATGATGACGGTGGGGCGGTACATGCCCACCGTCAAGGGCCGTTGCAGCGGCGCCAGCAGGTCGGCAATGGCGTCTTGCAGCAGCAGCTTGACCTGCGCCGGCTCGGTGGCGCGCTGCTCCTTGACGCGGCGCTTCAAGTCCTGCAACAGGAATTCGGTTGCTGCCACGCCGGTGTCGGCCATCAGCAGGGCGGTTTCGAGGTCTTCGTACAGCGCGTCGTCGATTTGCGCGCCGGTGAACGCCGTGGCGATCGACGAGCCGGTCTTGCGCAGCCCGCTCTTGAGCCGGTTCAGCCAGCCGCCGCGGCTGGGCGATTCGACCTGTTCGCGCTCGCCGGCCGGATCGCTGGCGGGGGGCGGCGGTTCTTCGGCCACTGCAGGGGCTTGGGCGGGGCCATCGGCATGGGCGCTGACGCCGGGCAGGTCTGGCTCGCTGGCGATTGGTTCGGGAACAGGCGGCGCTTCGACTGGCGCGGCCTGGCCGGCATCGGCATCGGGCGGCAGCGCGGACTCGGCGGCTTTTTTACGGCGGAAAAAACTGAACATTGGCCCAATTCTAGGCAGCAAGCACCAGCGGCTGCGCGCCGCGCGGCAGCATCTGGCCGATGACCGCCGCCTGCCCGAAGCCGTGGCGCGCAAAGACCGCCAGCACGGCATCGAGCGCGTCGGGCGCGCAGGCCGCCAACAGGCCGCCGCTGGTTTGCGGGTCGGTCAGCAGGGCGCGGTCGGCGTCGGCAAAACCGGCGGGCAGGGCCGCTTCATGGCCGTAGGCGGCCCAGTTGCGGCCGCTGGCGCCGGTGACCATGCCGCGCGCGGCCAACTCGCGCACGCCGGGCAGCAGGGGCACGGCGGGCCAGTCGATGCGCGCCGTCAGGCCAGCGCCGCGCGCCATCTCCAGCGCGTGGCCGGCCAAGGCGAAACCGGTCACGTCGGTCAGCGCATGCACACCGGCGATTTGCGCCAGGTCGGGTCCGGGCGTGTTCAGGCGCGTGGTGCTGGCGATCATCTCGGCGTAGCCGGCGGGCGGCAGTTCGTTTTTTTTCAGCGCCGCCGACAGCACGCCGACGCCCAGCGGCTTGCCCAGCACCAGCGCGTCGCCCGCGCGCGCGCCGCTGTTCTTGCGCACCCGGCCGGGGTGCGCCAGCCCCAGGGCGACCAGGCCGTAGATCGGCTCCACCGAGTCGATGGTGTGCCCGCCCGCGATCGGAATGCCCGCCGCGCGGCACACGCTGGCGCCGCCTTCGAGGATGCGGCCAATGGTCTCGACCGACAGCACGCTGATCGGCATGCCCACCAGCGCCAGCGCCATGATCGGCGCGCCGCCCATGGCGTACACATCGGACAGGGCGTTGGCGGCGGCGATGCAGCCAAAGTCGAACGGGTCATCGACGATGGGCATGAAAAAATCGGTCGTCGCCACCAGCGCCTGGCTGTCGTTGAGGCGATAGACGGCGGCGTCGTCCGAGGTTTCGATGCCCACCAGCAACTCGGGCGGCAGCGGCATTTGCGCCGTGCCGCGCAAAATGCGCGACAGCACGCCCGGCGCAATCTTGCAGCCGCAACCGCCGCCGTGCGACAGACTGGTCAGGCGCGGCTCGGCGGCAAGGGAGGGGGCTGCGTTCATGGCCGCCCATTGTCGCTGATGGGATGCAGGGGGCGGATCAGGCACACTTTGGGGCTGGCGCGGGAACTCCCGCCGCCGATGAGGTCAAAGACTCCCATGCGTTTCCAATGTTCATTCCGCGCCGCTGCTGCGGCGCTGCTGGCGGCGGCGTCCGCCGTTTTCGTTTCCGTGGCCGGGGCGCAGCCGGCGCCGGTGAGCCAGTTCAGGCTGGACAACGGCCTGACGGTGATCGTCAAGCCCGACCACCGCGCGCCGACGGCGGTGCACATGCTGTGGGTGCGCGCCGGCTCCATGGACGAGGTGGACGGCGTGAGCGGCGCTGCCCACGCGCTGGAGCACATGATGTTCAAGGGCACCGCCAAGCTCAAGCCCGGCGATTTTTCGCGCCGCGTGGCCGCGCTGGGCGGGCAGGAAAACGCCTTCACCAGCTACGATTTCACCGGCTATTACCAGCAGGTGCCGGCCAGCCGTCTGGCCGACGTGATGGCGCTGGAAGCCGACCGGTTCGCCCACAACCGCTGGAGCGACGAGGAATTTGCCAAGGAACTGGCGGTGGTCAAGGAAGAGCGCCGTATGCGCACCGACGACAACCCGCACGCCGTGCTGCAAGAGCAGCAATGGGCCGCCACCTTTGTCGCCGCGCCGTACCGCCGCCCGGTGATCGGCTGGATGGGCGACCTGGACGCGCTGACGGGCCGCGACGTGCGCGACTTTTACCATCGCTGGTACACCCCCGCCAACGCCGCCGTGGTGGTGGCGGGCGATGTCGATCCGCAGGCGGTGCTGCAACTGGCCCGCCGGTATTACGGCGGCATTGCGGCGCGCCCGCTGCCCGAGCGCAAGCCCCGGCCCGAACCGGCGCAACTGGGCCTGCGCCGGCTCGATGTCAAGGCCCCGGCTGAACAGGCGCTGGTGTCGCTGGCCTTCAAGGCGCCGCGCCTGGGCAGTCTGGAACCATCGCCGGACAACGACGACGCACTGGCGCTGACGGTGCTGGCCGCCGTACTCGACGGCTACGAGGGCGCGCGCCTGGGCCGCGCGCTGACGCAAGGGCCGGACCGCGTGGCCGACGAGGTCAGCGCCGACAACGGCCTGATGGGGCGCGGCCCGCAATTGTTTACCCTGAGCGGCGTGCCCGCGCAGGGCAAAACCGCCGCCCAGGTGGAGGCCGCGCTGCGCGAGCAGGTGGCGCGTATCGCCCGTGATGGCGTGGCCAGCGACGAGTTGGCCCGCGTCAAGACCCAGTGGGTCGCCAGCCAGGTCTATAAGCGCGACAGCGTGATGGCGCAGGCGCAGGAGCTGGGCCATTGGTGGGTGCAGGGCCTGCCGCTGGATGCCGACGAGCGCCTGATTGCCCGCCTGCGCGAAGTCAGCGCCGCGCAGGTGCAGGCCGTGGCGCAAAAATATTTCGGCGACGACCAGCTCACCGTCGCCACGCTGATTCCGCAGCCGCGCGACCCCAACGCCAAACCGCGCACGCCCCCGACCGGGTTGCTGCATTGAGTGCTTTCGAGTGAATCATTGACGCTTTCAGGGCGCGATTCATGCTTTCGTGTTGTTCACCGCCGCTGGCTTCCGCGCTGCCCACTCCCAAAAAAGGAGGGATGCCGCGCCATTCCCAAAAGGGAAGGCGCCTCTTGCTCCTTCCCCCTCTGGGGGAAGGCCGGGATGGGGGCCTGCGGCGCAAGAACCCGGTTCAATTCCCATTTTCTTGACCTCATGAAAACCATCCAAAACATGGCCGCCGCCTTGCTGGCCGGCGTTGGCGCCTTGACCGGCCTGCAGTCGGTGCGGGCGGCCATTCCCATCCAGCACTGGACGCAGCCCAGCGGCGCGCAGGTGTTCTTCGTCGAGAGTCCCGCCATCCCGATGCTGGACGTGCAGATCGACTTCGACGCCGGCAGCCGGCGCGACCCGCCCAGCCAGGCCGGGCTGGCCAGCGCCGCCGCGCTGATGGCCGGCAAGGGCGTGGCCGCGCGCGAGGGCGAACCGGCGCTGGACGAAAACCAGCTTGGCCAAGCCTGGGCCGACCTGGGCGCCAGCTTTGGCGGCAGCGCCGGCGACGACCGCATGAGCTTCGCGCTGCGCACGCTGACCGAGCCTGACCTGCTGCGCCAGGCGGTGCGGCTGGCCGCGCGCGAACTGGGCGAACCGGCCTGGCCTGACGATGTGTGGCAGCGCGAGCGCCAGCGTCTGTCGGCGGCCATCGAAGAGTCGCGCACCCGCCCCGGCACCGTGGCCGCGCTGGCCTTTGCCAAGGCGGTGTACGGCAGCCACCCCTACGGGCAGGAGACCACGCCCGAATCGCTGGCGCGCATCGCCGTGGACGACCTGCGGGCGCGTTACGCCGCCGCCATCGCGCCGTGCCGCGCCAAGGTCAGCCTGGTGGGCGCGGTAACGCGCGCGCAGGCCGACCAGATCGCCGCCCAACTGCTGTCGCGCCTGCCGCCGGAGCAGGGCGCCTGCCCGCCGCTGCCGCCCGTGCCCGAGGTGGCGCCGCTGGCCGCGCCGGTGGACGAGCGCATCCCGTTCGAATCAGCGCAGGCGCACGTACTGGTCGGCCAGCCCGGCTACAAGCGCAGCGATCCGGACTTCTTCGCCCTGCTGGTCGGCAACCACATTCTGGGCGGCAGCGGCTTCACGTCGCGGCTGGTGGAGCAGGTGCGCGAACAGCGCGGCCTGAGCTACAACGTGTACAGCTATTTCTCGCCCGGCCTGCACGCCGGCGCCTTTACGCTGGGCTTGCAGACCCGGCCCGACCAAGCCGCCGAGGCGCTGGCCGTGTCGCGCCGGGTGTTGCGCGACTTCGTCGCCAACGGCCCGACCGAGGCCGAACTCAAAGCCGCCAAGGACAACCTGATCGGCGGCTTTGCCCTGCGCATCGACGCCAACCGCAAGCTGCTGATGAACGTCGCCAACATCGCCTGGCACGGCCTGCCGCTGGACTACCTGGACCACTGGACCGAGCGCGTGCGCCAAGTCACCGCAGCCGACATCAAAGCCGCCTTCCAGCGCGTGCTGCAACCCGGCAGGATGGTGACGGTGGTGGTGGGCGGGCGGTGAACATCTAATGGAGAGGGCATTCGCCCGGTTCGGCAAGTTGTTGAGCGGCCAGAACATCATCAAGACCACGACAGACTTCGACTTCATCACCTGGCTGGTCATCAAGGACAACAGCGGTTCAAAGGAGCAGTGAGTCATGAGCGATTCCAAGATCAAACTCTTCGACGGCAAGCAAGTTCGCCATCTCTGGGACGAAGAAGCCGGGAAGTGGTGGTTTTCGGTTGTTGATGTTTGCGCGGCGCTGACCGACAGCGATTACCAGACTG